>NZ_DJUM01000038.1:60465-108815 GCF_002440475.1 Exiguobacterium sp. UBA6282
GTATACGGTGTCGCGACAGAGTTATAGACGTTTAATTTCGAAGAAGTCGTCACGAACGCCCCCTTATACGCGTATCCACTTTTTCCATCATACGAAATCTTATACCAATCACCGATTTGACCGGAGACAGTAACGACGAGGTTTTTCGGAATCGTCTTGATGACATTATAGGAGCTACCAACGTAAGACCGTAAGGCAGCGTCTGATGTTGCCCGTACATACATTTTGTCCTTTGATTCATATTTGATCGATGACGTATTTTGTCCGGTACGGATATAACCCGTTTTCCCGTCGATCGTTACTTTATGCCACGACGTGTTCGTGTACGACGTGATCAAAGCAGAAGTGTAATAGACATTTCCGAACGCGAGTGTCGTGACATTCGATGCTTGATCGTCCGGTGCTTGTTTGACGACGAGCGATTCATTCGCCAAGAAGCGTGCACCTGTGATCTTTTTCGTTTCGGTATACGGTGTCAGTGTTGATTTTAAGACATAGCCGTTTTTCCCAGCATAGCTGATCTTTAACCACTGATCAAGACTGCCTGTTACTTGAACGACGGCTGCTTTTGGCAGCTTCGTCACTGTCGCATAGGCTGAACCGGCATCTGATTGGATGGTCGTATCCGTCGTTGCTTGATAGCGATGGTTATTAACGCTCTCATAGGTGACCGGTGAACCTTGATTGATTTGAACGTAGCCGGTCTTCCCATCGACTGTCAGGCGATGCCATTGCTCGGAATGACCATTCGTGACGACTTGATTCGTCGTGTAGACGTCTCCAGAAGAAAGGCGAACGACGGTTTCTGCTGTCGCATGGTGCGATGCTTTCACTTCGACGCTACGGCCAAGGCGATAATAAGAAGAAGGAATCGATTGCGTCGTGATTTTTTCCTTAGCATAGCGTGAAGCGATATAACCCGTCTTCCCGCTGTACGTCACACGATACCAGTCGTCGATCATTCCAGTGACGGTGATGCTTGTGCCAGAAGGAATCGTTTTAACGGTCGCGTAAGTGTTTCCGGCATACGAGCGAAGTGGAGTCGAAGTCGTCGTCTGCATGACGATTCGGTCCGATTGGTACTGCACACTCTTGCCTTGGTTGACAGGGATGTAGCCCGTCTTTCCATCCTTACTGACACGATGCCATTGCTGTCCGTTTGACGTGACGAGCTGTGTCGTGTAATAGATGTCACCGCTCTGTAGTGTTGCAAGTGTCGATGCTTGTGCGTCGGGTGAAGATTTGATGGAAACCGTGTTTTCCAGTTCGAAGCGGGCGCCTGAAATCGTTTGTTTCGTCGCAAGTGTCGTAAACGTATTTGATGCGGCATATCCCGTTTTACCGTTATAACTGACACGGTACCAATTCCCGATCCGTCCAGAAATTTTGATGACGGTATTGCTCGGAATCGTTTGTACTGTTGCATACGATGGACCAGCATACGAACGAATCGCCGTCGATGCCGTCGTTTTTAAAGAGAGGTTTGATTCAGTTTCGTATGCAATCGCTGTCCCTTGATTGGCTGGTACGAATCCGATTTTACCTTCCTTCGATACTTGATGCCATGTTTCGCCGAGCGGATTCGTCACACGTGTTTTCGTATAATAGACGTTTCCGGCACTCAGTGTCGCAAGTGCTTCTCCATTCGCAGCAGGTGTCGTTCTGATGACGAGTGGTGATGTCAACAAGAAGCGTGAAGACGGAAGCTTTGTTTTTTCTGTGTATTCTGCCAACGTAGCGGATAAGACATACCCTGTCTTTCCGGCATATGTGACTTGGTGATAGATTGCCGTCTTAGCATTCGAGGTGACGACCGTACCTTTTGGTAGACTCGCTAGACTTTGTTTTGCCTCGGCTTGACTGTAAAGTGGTGTCACACTTTTTGTCTGATACCGTGTTTGTGGAATTAATGTCACATTTTGCTTTTCAGAAGAGGCGAACGCATCTTGATGCATGTAGCCTGTCTTCCCGTCGTACTGGATACTGACCCATTTTTCGATCCGACCGACGACTTTGACGTCTTTTCCAGATGGAATGGTCTGAACTTTGGGATAACCTGTTCCAGCGTACTGACGCAAGATGTAAGCATCGATCGTTTTTAACGTCGTGTTCGTCACCTTTTTATACGCGACCGCTTTTGCGCCAGCTGCGACATAGCCTGTCTTGCCGTCATATTTGACGCGGTACCATGTCTCGCCATATGGATTCGTCACACGTTGTGACGTGTAGTACACATCCTCTTCGTTCAACGTGCCGATCGTCGTTGCAGTATCCACTGCTGTCTTTTTGATCGGTGTCTTTTTGAGGACGAGGTAGCGCTGTCCTGAAACGGTTTGTTTCTTTTCATACAGCGTGAGGTATTTCGACGCGACATATCCCGTTTTTCCAGCATATGTGACCCTTCTGAACGAGCCAGAAGCATACGTGGATGAAACGACAGTTCCGGTCTTGATCGTCAACAAGCGTTTCCGAGAAGATGCCGTCTTATCGTACAGATAACTATCGGTAGACAGACGGTAGGTCGTCGCTTTCGTCGTTGCTGCTTCAGCCATCGGAAGAGATGTCAAAACGATGCTAAAAACGATGAGAAAGCTTGCGAACACCTTCAAGGTCTTCGAGAATGATGTCGTGTTCAAAGTATCTTTCCTCCTAGTAGATATTCGTCCGGATGGACGGAATCGGCTTCTAGGATGTCTAAGTCTAAGTTGTAAAATCTATTGCCTATCCTTACTATCGACAATATCGGATTTTTATGAACAAAAGATTGAATAATTTTGAAAAAAGGGGTCTGGTTTTTTGAAAAACCCTCCTGTTTTTTTAAACAAGAGGGGATATGGTTAGATATTGAGACGTGCGAGGATTTCCGTTAAACGCGTCGTCGGACGTTCGCAGGAAAAATCATGACAGAGATAAGCCGTTGGTGCGTCTGGTTCTGGATACTCCGCAAGCAGTGGGACGTGCGGAAGAAGGTCGCGCTTCGTACCGATCAACAAAGCAACTTCCGGTAAGCGTAACTGTTGCAGTTGCTTGATTTCGAGCGGGATGTCTACTTCTTCCGGAAGCAAGATAATCAATTCCTTCGGTTCCATCTGCCGGTAGGTGAAGGTACTGACAAGTGAGGCGAATCCAGTCGGTTGTTGCTCGACTTCCTCTATTAAAGTTGCGAGAGCCCGTTCAGCACTCTCTTGATAAACGAGACGACCAGTAAGACGACTGAGCGTGATGAAGGCGTTTAAGGCAACGCTATTTCCGGCAGGTGTGACGCCATCATACAGATCGAGTGGACGAACAAGTAGTTTGTCGGAGCGTGACGACGTCAGATAAAAATAACCATTCGCGGTCTGGAATTGGTCCTGTAGCACATCTGCAAATGCTAAAGCTTCCTTTAGATGGAGAGCGTGGTGTGTAGACTGGAATAGTTCAAGATGTGCATCAATCATGTACGCATAGTCATCGAGGAAACCGTGACCGGTCACTTGGCCATTGCGGTAATGGACTGCAAGGTGCTGTTCGGTACGAACGAATCGCTCGAGTGACGTCATTGCACGCGTTGCGACACGTGTATAATACGGTTCGCCAAACACACGACCGGCTTTAGCGAACGTCGAGATCATCATCGCATTCCACGATGTCAACCGTTTATCATCACGGAATGGACGCATGCGTTCATTTCGCGCACGAAGAAGAATTTGGCGCTCGTGTTCGAGTTGCGATGCTGTTTCAGCAAGCGATAAGTGAATAGAACGTGCGAATGCCTCGAGTGTTCGTCCTGTCCGGTAAAAGACGTTCCGTCCCTCAAAGTTTCCCGATGATGAAGCATGATAGAAGCGGGGGAACAGCGCGTTTGGTCCGAGCAAGTCGGTCAGCTCACGCTCCGTGAACGTATAAAAATGTCCTTCGCCCCCTTCGCTATCTGCATCCAGTGCGGCATAAAAGGTGCCGTCCGGTGCGGTCAATTCCTGTTCTACAAACGTCAGCACTTCTTCTGCGTAGCGACGGAAGCGAGTTTGACCCGATGCTTGATACGTTTCGATGCATACTGTCGCAAACCAGGCATTGTCATAGAGCATCTTCTCGAAATGAGGAATTTCCCACTTGGCATCGACCGTGTAGCGGAATAGACCGTAGCCGACTTGATCCGTCATCCCGCCGTCACGCATCGCGATCAGCGATCGCATGACCATATGAAGTGCCGTCTCGTCTTCTGCGAACTGATAATAATCGAGCAAGAAACGGAGTAGAGCAGGCGATGGGAACTTCGGCGCCTCTCCGAATCCGCCATGTTGACGATCAAATTGTCGCATCGCTTGATCGAAAGTGTCATGAATGATCGATTCATCCCAAGTACGGGTAGACGTCGCAGGCTGCAATACGTCGCGAAGCGTCTGCGACATATTCTGACCGACTTGTGCGATTTTCTCTGGTGAACGGCGGAATTGTTCGCTGAGCTGGAGTGTCACTTGACGAAAACTCGGACGATTGAACTGAGGCGTTTTTGGAAAATACGTGCCGATATAAAATGGCTGTTGATCCGCTGTCATGAAGACGCTCAGCGGCCAGCCGCCTTGTCCGTTCATGACTTGAGCAGCCGTCATGTACAAATGATCGATGTCGGGACGTTCTTCTCGGTCGACTTTGATCGAGATATAGCGTTCATTTAAGAGTCGTGCCGTTTCTTCATCTTCGAAACTTTCGTGTGCCAGCACATGGCACCAGTGGCACGTCGAATACCCGATTGATAAAAAGATTGGCTTACCAGTCTCACGCGCGGCAGTGAAGGCATCCTCACCCCAGGGGTACCAATCGACAGGGTGGTGGGCATGTTGCAATAGATAGGGACTCGTTTCATGGATAAGTCGATTCGACATGATGGATTTCCCTCGTTTCTTCTATAGTAATGAGTCCTCTTCACGATACTCGGCTTTTGTAGCAGGTGCAACTCTGATTCCAAGACGAGGAAAAACGATTTTCCAAAAGAAAGATTGACTTTATAAAAGAAAGTATGATAAATTAATATAAGTCATGAATCGGGGATGATCACTCATGTGAGAATCTTCAATCCATATCATACAATTAAATCGACAGGTCAGGATTTTTAGACCGCTACTGACAAATGAGTCAGACATAAGTCATCGCTTTTATTTTGTCCTTCTTCATACTACGGGAAGAAGTCGACCCAGCAAGATAAACCTTCCAATCGATACTTTTCCGCTCATTCCCGAGCTATTTCTAAAAATCCCAGTATCATGCGTCCGTTGCAGACGCATCACGATTCTTGCTAAAATGCTTGATTCAGCTGGCGCGGCCAAGGAGCCGTAACAACGAAAGAGAGGTAGGGCTTTCGTCGTTTCAGGTGTTTTGATCACCTGTAATCCTCGATTCTCATGACAACCAAAAACAACGACACGCTGATGAGGCGTTTTTTTTATGCCTTTTTTCGGGTAAAGCGGAAAGAAGGGGGTGACGACATGCCATGGAATGAGAACAACTATCCGGATTCATTCAAGAACTTTGATCCACCGCTTCGAAAAAAAGCGATTGAGATCGCGAACGCTTTGTTAGAAGAAGGGTATGAAGAGGGACGCGCTATTCCGATTGCGACATCACAAGCTGAAAAATGGTACGAAAGTCACAAAGACGAACAATAAAATGTTGTAAGCGATACCATTTCTTTCATTTACGAAGGATGGTATCTTTTTTTACGAAAAATATACACTCTTTTGAATATAATCTGATATTATAAAGAAGTGTCAGAAAATTCAATAGGGGGTCACATCATGAAATACGGCAGTACGTTTGGAAAGTGGGCATTGGCCGGAGTATTGACTGCAGGAATCCTTCCACAAGCGGGTCTTGTCGGGGCAGAAGGCGAAGGCGTCATCTTGTCTGAATACATAGAAGGAACAAGTAACAACAAGGCAATCGAGCTATACAATGGATCGGGGCAAATCATTGATTTAGCAGACTATACACTTGTTCAATACACGAACGGTGGACCATCTGAGTCCAAAATCACATTATCGGGGAAAGTAGATCCAGGTAAAACATTCGTTATCGCGAATTCAAGTGCGAATGCAGACATCAAAGCAAAAGCGCAAATGACGACGGGTTCGTTGAACTTCAACGGAAATGATCCGGTTGCATTAAAAAAGGGCGACGTTGTCCTTGATATCATCGGACCGATCGGTTCATCAGTTGATTTCGCAAAAGACACGACACTTGTTCGGAAATCAGGTGTTACATCAGGTGTTAAGACGTATGAACCATCACAGTGGACGAGCTTTCCTGTCGATACACTGACGAATCTCGGTAGCCATCAAACGGAAGCCGGCGATATTCTCGTTGCACCAACGGCTACTCCAGTCGGTGAGGTCGAGCGTGGGGATCAAGTGACACTGTCAGGTGAAGGAACGATTCATTATACAGTTGATGGTACGACACCGACTGTTGACAGTCCGGTTTACACATCACCGATTACGATCAATGACGAAGTGACGATTCAAGCGGTTGCTGTCAAGGACGGGAAAACGTCAGCTGTCTCGACATTCAAGTACTACATCGCACCACCAATCACTAAAATCAGCAGTATCCAAGGCGTCGCGCACACATCACCATACGCAGATCAACTCGTCCGGACGACGGGTGTCGTCACGTATGTCGTTGACGCGAACAACTTCTATATGCAGGATCCAAATCCGGATAACGACAGCCGGACATCAGAAGGTATTCTCGTCTACGCGAAAAACCACGGTGCTGCCGTTGGACAAAAGGTCGCGACGACAGGTTACGTCAAGGAATGGATCCTTGGCGGATACAGCGATAAATTCGATACGGATCTAGCCGTTACGGAAATCAGTACAGTCAATCTCGTAAAGGGTGCGCTCAACGAAGGGTTACCAGCGAGCATCGTCCTTGGTGATAAAGGCGTCTTGATTCCGACTCAAGTCGTCGATAACGATTCCTTCACTCAGTTTGACCCGGAAGAAGATGCGATCGATTTATACGAAAGCTTAGAAGGCATGCGTGTTGCTTTACCGAACGCGATCGTCACAGGACCACAAGCGAACCGGACGATCCCAGTCCGTACACAAACAGACGCAAACAAGGTCTATACGAAACGTGGCACACCGATTCTGACGAAGGACAACGTCAATCCGGAGCGCTTGTTCGTGGAGATGGGAAGTTCATCGTATCGTGCGAAAGCCGGAGACACATTCGATGGAACGATTGAGGGTGTCATGAGCTACAACTATTCGGCTTACAAAGTACTCGCAAAAGCAGCAGACCTTCCGAAACTCGTTACGAGCGAAGCGGAACGTCAACCGACGAACATTGAAACGGGTGAATCACGCCTGACTGTCGCTTCATACAACGTCGAGAACTTCGCGTCGACAGCGGATGCCGGAAAAGTTGATCGTGTCTCGGAAGGCATCGCGACATTCCTGAAGACACCAGACATCGTTGGTTTGACAGAGATGCAGGATAACGACGGCGCAACGGATAGCGGCACAGTCGACGCTTCGAAATCATTTGAGACATTGATCACAGCGATCGAAGCAAAAACAGGTGTCCGGTATGCGTATACGGACATCGCACCAGAAGATAAAAAGGACGGCGGGCAACCAGGCGGAAACATCCGTGTCGGGTTCCTCTACAATCCAGCACGTGTATCACTCGCACCAGGAGAAAAAGGTGGAGCGACGGAAGCCGTGGCAGTTGAAAATGGCAAGCTGACGAAAAACCCGGGTCGCATTCAGCCGACGGATCCGAACTTCGCGAGTTCGCGGAAACCGCTCGTCGCGGAATTCCTCTTCAATGGTGATTCATATCATGTCATCGTTAACCACTTCAACTCAAAAGGTGGCGATGGAGCTGACTTCGGTAAAAACCAACCGGTCGTTCGTAAGAGTGAAGTCCAGCGTCATGCGATTGCGAACATCGTCCAAAACTTCGTTTCTGAATTGAAGACGGAAGTCAAAGATTCGAATGTCGTCGTTCTTGGTGACCTCAACGACTTCCAGTTCTCAGAAACGTTAGACATCCTGAAAGGGAAAAATCTCTGGAATACAGTCGATGATCTTCCGAAATCTGAGCGTTACTCATACGTCTACAACGGAAATGCGCAAGTGCTCGACCATATCTTAATTTCGAATAACTTGAAGTCGTATACATCGTCGGATATCGTCAACATCAACTCGGATTACATGGAAGCAGACGGTAGCGCGAGTGACCACGATCCAGCGATCATCTCGATTCAAGGTGCACAAACGGCAGTACCGGTCAAAGGAACAGCAGAAGTCGGTATCTGGCGTGCTGTTCAAAAAGGAAAACATATCTTCATTGAACGTAAATTGGGTCGCAACTGGGATAAAGCCAGTGAAACACACGCCGATCAACAAGGTGAATTGCTCGCACTTCGCGTGTCTCAAGGGCGTCCATATATTCAAGTGAAGACAATCAAAGGCAAAACGATCTGGCTTGAATTGTCGAACAAATACAAACTAGCTGAAACAACGAAATACCAATAAAATCAAAAAAAGCGGACTTAGCGGTCCGCTTTTTTGCGTGCTGGGATAAAGAGTAAAAGAAGTGAGAGTGTACTGATCGAGAGTGTGGAAATTAAGGCAACGGGTAACGGGATGGCACGGAACATATACGTGAAGTGAATGATGATCAATAATAGAATGATAGCGAGACCAGGAATGAATTGTTTTGAGAGCAACATACCGGAACCTGGAACGAGTATTTCAAATCCAAGTCGTTGATTGAGACGAACATCTTCGTGGGCATTGGCTAAGCTAAAGGATACAGTCAAGGCGACAAGGATCATCCAGCCGGAGAATAAGTATTGTTGAATGGGTAAAAAGGCAATGGATTCATAAATGAAATACAGTAAAACCATAGGTCAGCTCCTTCATATCATTATGTTATTTAGAAAAGCATTAAAAGTTTGGCTTACGAATTTTAATGATACCGAGTCAAGATTCGGAGAGCAACCAAAATTCGCTGAGAATGAAATAAAAGAATGTTCACACATTTTAAGAAAAGGGGAATATACTTTAGTATCTGTACTAAATGTTTTCAAGAATCGTTTAAAAGAAAGCATTTCACTAAAGGAAGAGCGTTCTCATGAAATGTGTCAGGTTTGTGGACAGAAGATGTGATTTAGACAAATGAGAGCCAATGACTGTTCGGGGGAAACAATTTCTTTTAAAATAAAGGTAATGAGATTAAAGGAGGCGAAACGACGACATGAAAAAATGGTTGATCATCGGAGTAGCAGCGGTAGCCTTTTTCGGCTACGAAAACATTCCAATGGAACAGGCAGAAGCCGATTACCCGAAAAGTGGCGGCAAGCTGATTGATCGATATAGCAGTGAGTATCCCGGATATGACTGGGAAGTCAGACGGACTTCAACGGAAGAATTCGTCGCCTTAACGAAGGATGGTAAGGACTACGGAAAATATCGTTTCAAAAACGGTGTGACGACACAAGGTGCAGTATTGAATAAGGATACGGAATCCTCTTTGAAGAAAAAGGGGTGGTCTGCAGTGAAGTCCTATCGTAAAGGCAACACAAACTACATGCTGAATCTGGACCATGCCGCCGTTTATGAGAAGAAAGGCAACTATGTGACGTACTTTTTCGATCAACATGACGGCAATAAAGTCAAAGCGACACTTGCGATTCCGAAAGACGTCGAAGCGAAGAAAAAAGGCTTCTACGGTACGTCGTCAAATGCGCTACGGACGACGGATGAGAAATTGATGCTTCGCTTGATGAACTGGGAACGCGCTGACTNNGAACGTGCTGATTATAAGTTGAATCCGTTAGCACCGTACACAGCATTGAAGCCGGTCACCCGTGGTCATAGCGAAAACATGGCGAAACATAATTTCTTCTCGCATACGGATCCACAAGGTCGTGATCCGTTCGACCGGATGAAACGCGGAGGAATCACGTTCAGCTATGCTGGCGAAAATCTCTCGATGGGGTATCCGAACGTCTTTGCCGCGCATTGGGGTCTAATGAATTCACAAGGACACCGAGAAAATATTTTGAAAAAAGAGTACAAGCAAGCCGATGTCGGTGTGGCATTCCGAGACAACGCACCGTACTTCACGATTAATTTCCGAACACCTTAAGTATGTAAAAAAGAGGATGACATTTCACGATGTCGTTTTCTTTTTCATGAGATTGTTTGTTTTATACTAAAGGCAGGAGGTGGGGAGATTGGAAATCCGTCGATTGAATCCAGAAGATGCAGTACTCTATAAAGCATTGCGATTAGAAGCATTGCAGAATCACCCGGAAGCGTTCGGCTCCGATTATGAAGCGGAAAAAGATCGACCAGTCGACCAGTATGCTACGCGATTTCAGAGCGAACAGGCAGCGACGTTCGGTGCGTTTCATGAAGCGCAACTCGTTGGGGTCGTCACCGTTGTCTGCTCCGAGCTGGACAAGATGCGACATCGAGCCAATTTATTTGCGATGTACGTCACTCCAAGCATCAGAAAACAGCAGGTCGGACGGCAATTGGTACAAGAGGCATTACGGGCATTAGAGGAGCGTCCTTGGATCGAGCAGGTTCATCTCTCGGTCGTTCGGACGAATGAAGCCGCTAAAGCCTTGTATCGGTCGCTTGGCTTCGAATCGTACGCGATTGAACCGCGGGCGTTGAAAATCGATGGTACCTATCATGATGAAGAACTCATGTGGTATCGGTTCTAACACAAAACGACCGAAATTCAATGAGAGATGATCTCTTTTGAATTCCGGTCGTTTTTAAAATCAGTTTGCCCAATTTGGTTTGCTGAAACCTTTGAATGATTTTTCGATGACTGTGTTGAAGGCATCGGATTCGACAGCTGTCTTCAGGTCTTTTGCGACTTGTGAGTCTGCATCTTTCGTTTGGACAGCAATGAGGTTCCGGTATTGCTCGTCCATCGTCTCAAGTGCTAGCGCATCGAGTAAATCGAATTTCGCAGCAAGCGCGAAGTTCCCTGGAACTGCTGAGACATCAACGCTTTCGATGGCACGTGGCAGTTGCGCTGCTTCAAGCGGCTTGATGACGAGTTTCTTCGGATTTTTGACGATATCTTTCTCTGAGACGGTCAGTGGATCGACATCTGGCTTCAGTTCGATCCAGCCTTGTTCTGCCAAGAGGTTCAGCGCGCGTGCCTGGTTCGTTGGATCGTTCGGTGTCGCGACTTCAGCGCCCGTCTTGACGTCGTCAAGTGTCTTCGCCGTTTTACTATATAGTCCCATCGGTGCCGTCGGGACAGTGATGAGTCCTTTAAGGTCGAGGTTCTTTTCTTTAGAGAACGTCTTCAGGTAAATCGAGTGTTGGAACAAGTTAGCATCGATATTGCCGCTACCGAGTGCGATGTTCGGTTGGATATAATCGCTGAACTCGACGATTTCGACTTTATAGCCTTTCTTTTCGAGTTGCGGTTGAATCGCTTGTTTGACCATGTCACTATAAGGACCGCTTGTCGCCCCAATTTTGATCGTCTTGTCTTTTTCATCAGCACTGCTGTCTCCGCATCCTGCGAGGATTCCTGCACCGAGTAAGGCTGTAGCTAAAAAGGCATATCGTTTTTTCATGATTCAACTCTCCCTTTATATGTATGATTAGCGCTTGTCTGTTTTTCGCGCCAGTTGATTGCCAAGTGCTTGAATGCTTTGGACGATGACGATGAGGACGACGATCGTCACGATCATGATGAGATTATCATAGCGATAATAGCCGAAGCGGATTGCAAGGTCACCGACACCTCCACCGCCGACGATCCCAGCCATCGCCGAGAAGCCGATCAAACTGATCGTCGTTAGCGTGATGCCCTGAATGATGCCAGGGAGTGCTTCTGGTAAAAGGATACTGACGATGATCCGTAACGGTTTCGCTCCGCACGCTTCCGCTGCTTCGATCAAACCAGGTGGAATCTCACGCAGTGATGTTTCGACGAGTCGTGCGAGAAACGGAATCGCTGCGACACTGAGGCTGACGGATGCTGCTGTCGGACCAATCGTATTATCAAGCAAGAATTTCGTTAATGGAATGAGGGCAACAAGCAAGATGATGAACGGCAAGGAGCGGACGATGTTGACGACGAAGTCAAGGACACGTCGGACGGCAATGTTTTGAAAGAATAAACCGCGGTCGGTGACGAACAGGAGAATCCCGAGTGGAATCCCGACGACCAATGCGAAGGCAAGCGAAATGCCAACCATCCACGCCGTCTCACCAAGTGCCTTCAACAACTCGGGTAACATCGTTTGTATACGATCAAGCCACATCCTGAATCACCTCGAGTGTATGAAGTTCCGCCGCAAGCCAGTCGAGGGCAGGTGCGATTTGATCGGAGGATCCCGTCAAGCTGACGATTAGGACACCAAAAGCGACGTCTTGGATGTAATCGACTTTTCCGTGCAGGATGCTGACCGAGATATCGTATCGACGGATGGCTTCCGACAACGTACTTTCACCGGTCTTCTCGCCCGTGAACTGCAGGCGGATGATTTTTCCCGGTGTCGCTTGCAAAATGCGTTCCGGTAGTTCGATCTGGAGTGCCGTGTCGACGTAATGTTGTGTCACCGGATGTTTGGCTTGACTGAACAAATCGTATGTAGAGGCGACTTCGACGACTTCCCCTTGAGACATGACCGCGACACGATGGCAAATCTGTTTGACGACATCGATCTCATGCGTGATGAGGACGATCGTCAATCCAAGTCGTTCATTCAAACCTTTCAACAAATCTAAAATCTGCAGCGTCGTGACCGGATCAAGGGCAGAGGTCGCTTCGTCACATAACAAGACGGTTGGATCATTCGCGAGTGCCCGGGCAATCCCAACGCGCTGTTTCTGTCCGCCGCTCAACTGACTCGGGAAGTTCGTCTCGAATCCTTCGAGTCCGACGAGCGAGACGAGTTCACGGATCCGTTCCGGAAAATCTGCTCGTTTGACGCCAGCAGCTTTCAGTGCGAAAGCAATGTTATCTGCGACATTACGCGACTGGATCAATTGGAAATGCTGAAAGATCATTCCTGTCCGCAAGCGAAGTTGACGCAAATCTGCTTTTGACATTCCGCCGAGCGAGACACCGTCGACCTTTACCGTTCCTTGTGTCGGATGCTCGAGACCGTTGATCAGACGAAGCAACGTACTCTTACCGGCACCGGATTCACCGATGATCCCAAAGATTTCTCCTTTTTGAATCGTCAAATCGACATCTCGTAATGCAAAAATCGGGGTCCGGTCTCGGACGAACCGTTTCGTAATCTGTTTGAATTCAATCATCTGCTCATCTCCTTGTACAAAAAAAGTCGCTTTTTCCTAGTAGCAGAGCAACCAGAAAAAAGCGACGAAAGTGTAAGATTTCGTAACTTATCTCTCAGAATGAATCCATTCTGTAGGATGTGGCACCGTTCCTGATAGGTGGTTGCCGGACGTCGTTGGGCCTAATCCCTCGGTCGCTCTCGATAAGTAGTTATGCTGTTGGGATTTACTTTAACGGAAATGATTCCCATCTGTCAAATGTTTTTTCAGAATTATTCCGCAACAGGTGTCCGGAACAGGTTGAGCGTTCCGATTCGCCCGACGGCTTCTTCTAGACGTTCGACGTCAGCAATTAAGCTGATCCGTACGTAGCCTTCGCCGTATTCGCCGAAGAATGATCCAGGAGTAACGGCGACGTATGCTTCATCAAGCAGATGATCCGTGAAGCTTTGGGACGTGTATCCTTCAGGCACCGGAAGCCAGACGAAGAAGGAACCGCCCGGTCGTGGTCCGCTCCAACCGATTGCATCGAGTTTCGCGAACAAGGCATTACGTCGTGTTTCGTATAAGCTACTTAACTCACGGACACATGTTTGGTCACTCATCAGGGCAACGGTCGCTGCATGTTGGATCGGTGTGAAGGCACTGACGTAGAGATGTTCCTGATACGTCTCGATGCTTGAGATGACGGACGGATTTCCGATCGCGAAAGCGATTCGGAAGCCAGACATGTTGAAGCGTTTCGAGAGTGAGAACAACTCGATTCCGACATCTTTCGCCCCTTCCGTCTGCAAGAAGCTTCGTGTGGGACCATCAAAGCTGATGCCACCGTAGGCTAAATCATGGACGACACAAATATCATGGGCATCCGCGAAGGCAACTGTCTGTTCGAAGGCTTCTGCTGTCGCTGTCGCACCTGTCGGATTACTCGGGTAATTGAGGAACAACATCCGGGCGCGCTCGACATCTGTCGTATCAAGTAAATCGTAATCCGGCAGGAAGTTATTTTTCTCAAGCAATGGAAGTGTAATCGGGTAAGCACCAGCAAGTGCTGCTCCAGACAGGTAATCCGGATACCCCGGATCCGGGACGATGACACCTTCTCCAGGATTGACGATCGTTTGTGGTAAGGCAACGATTCCGGCTTTACTACCGAGAAGAATTGCGACCTCGGTTGCCGGATCGATCGTGACGCCGAATTCGTTCGCATAAAAGCTCGCGACGGCGTGCTTTAGAAAATCATGTCCACGAAATGGTGGATATTGAAGGTTTGTTGGCTCATCGATCGCCTGTTTCAAGGCGTCGAGAATATGTACGGGCGTGGTTTGATCGGGTGTTCCTTGACCAAGGGTAATGACATCATGTCCGGCAGCTTTCACAGCACCGATCCGGTTCGCAAGTTCAGCGAAAACGGGAGCAGGAAGCCGATCGATGGCGATGGATGGAGCGAAATGTTTCATGGATGTGTGCCTCCTTCGTAGTATTGTCGTCAAGGATAACGAATATTCAGTCAAAAGAAAAGAACTTTTTTGAAATTCAAAAAAATCGTCCAATAAACAGGTACAGATATGTGGAGCGGGAATAGAGAGTAGGGAGAGGAGTGAGGAGATGAAGCGAGCTAGCTGGAAAGAAGCGGTCGTCTATCAAGTCTATTGGCGCAGTTTTAAGGATTCGAATGGGGACGGCATCGGTGATTTGCGAGGTGTCATCGACAAGCTAGATTACATCGCATCGCTTGGTGTCGATATCGTCTGGTTAAATCCATGTTACCGTTCTCCAGACATCGATAATGGCTATGATATTGCCGATTATTACACGATCATGGACAAGGCGGGGACGATGGGCGATCTACAAGAGTTGATCACAGCGGCTCACGCACGCGGCTTAAAGATAATTCTTGATTTGGTCGTCAATCATACGAGTGACGAGCATGACTGGTTCCGTCAGTCGCGGGACCGAATCCACGACAAGGATGATTGGTACATCTGGAAAGATGGAACGAAAGAGACGCCCCCGAACAATTGGCGGTCGTACTTTGCGCCGAGCCCTTGGACGTGGAGTGAAGAGCGCGAACAATATTATTTCCATTCTTTTGCGAAAGAACAACCCGATTTGAACTGGGAACAACCGGCTGTCCGGCAAGCGATCTACGACATGATGAACTGGTGGATCGCTCAAGGGATTGACGGTTTCCGGATGGACGTCATCAACTTGATCAAAAAACGTTCGCTTGAGGATGTCGTCAATCCGTTTGATCTATCGTATCTCGGAAATCAACCAGGTGTGCACGACTTCCTTCAGGAAATGCATGCGAACGTCCTTGCCGGGAAAGACTTGTTCACGGTCGGTGAGATTCCGTTCGTTGGTCCGGAAGACGGTCTGTTATATGTCAGTGAAGAACGTGAAGAACTTCGGACGCTGTTTCACTTCGAAATCGCGGACGACATGGAGGCGATGGATCTTTTACGTTTCAAGGAAATTCAGAAACGATGGTATGACGTCTTGTATCCGTTAGGCGTCAATTCACAGTTTCTCAACAACCACGATCATACGCGACAAGTGACCCGCTTCGGCAGTGAACGATACCGAGTCGAGAGTGCGAAACTACTCGGTTTGATGTTGCATACATTACCTGGCATTCCATACGTGTATCAAGGAGAAGAGATTGGGATGACGGGGATTCGCTTCTCGGATCCGTCGCTCTATCAAGACGTCGCCTTTCGCAATCGATATGAAGAGCGCGTCGCTGGCGGCGAGGATCCGGAGGTCGTACTCTCGTCAATGCAGTTACTCGCACGCGATAACTCCCGCACGCCGATGCAGTGGGACGGTACGTACGCGGCAGGCTTTACGAGTGGGAAACCGTGGTTAGCGGTCAATCCGAATTACACGGACATCAACGTCGCGCAAGCAGAAGCCGATCCATCATCCGTACTTGCCTTCTACCGAGCATTGATTCAGATGCGAAAGGATCATCCAATCATGGTCTATGGTACGTATCGCGACTTAGCTCTTCATGATCCGTATCTCTACATCTATGAGCGGGAACTAGAGGGAGAAGTGTGGCGGATCGTTCTCAACGTGCATGACGAACCGATGCAAACTGCCTTCGTTTTATCACAAGATAAGTTGCTTGTGTCGAACTATCCAGATATCTCGGATGAACTACGTCCTTATGAAGCACGTGTATATCGATATACTGTTACAGAACAGAATTGAACTGCTGGACGAAAAAACATCCGCGACGTGTCAGGAACGCGTCGCGGATGTTTTTTCGTGTGTTATTTGAAAGGTGACGATTTTTTCGTCTGTAAGACTTGCGTGAATCGATCGACGGCTTGGCGCATCTCGTAACTTGGTCCAAGGATGAGGGGACCATGTCCGACGGCAAGAATATCTGGAGACAGTTCCGTTAATTGATCGGCGGAGCGAAGAGCAACGTCCGGATCCCATGTCGCAAGTGCTGGGAACGGAAATTGCCAACGGACGTCACCGGAGACAGCGAGTCCCCCTTGTGTCTGAAAGGCATCTCCGGCGATTAGCATCCGACTACCTTCATGCCAAAGAGAAATCGAACCAGGTGTATGACCTGGCGAGGCGATGACGCTGAGGCTACCGACTTGTTGACCACTTTCGAGCAAACGATCTGGACGTGTTTTGATGTTTTTCGGAATACCGCCTTTTAAAGGAGTCGTTTCGCCTTCGCGTAGCGTCTCGTCCCCACTGAGCAATGCGGCATCACGGTAACTGATGCAGACTTGAGCGAGAGGAAAGGCATTCGCAAGGAAATCGAGCGAGCCGACATGATCGGCATGTGCGTGTGTCAGGATAATCGCGCCGAGCGGTTTTTCTTGCTTTCGAATATAGTGATAAAGCGCCTTTGCGTTGATTCCGAGTCCGGCGTCAATCAATGTCAAACTGTCTGCTTCTTCAAACAGGTAGCAATTGACCGGGAAAAAGGATGGGGTCGTCTGCAATTGGTGTAAACGTTCGATGATCGTGACACGCATCGGCTTCACTCCTTCAAAAAGTAAATAGACTTCTTCTTTAGTATCGTCTGTTTTTGAATAGGCGTCTAGACGGATTATGTGTAAAAAGAGGCACCATCTATTACTAGATGATCCCTCCCATGCTAATTATTCAAATGTCACAGCGAAGACAGCACCGGCATGTGGTGCATCATCTCCGTTGGCAGCTGTCGTGACGAGTAATCGATCTTCGTAAAAAATCGGACATGTCGGATTCGAGACAGGGAAGTCGACATGATCCAGTTTTTCGCCCGTCGTAAGATTCCAACGTGTGATACATGATCCGGCGTAATGTGCGATCCAAGCATGACCTTCAGCATCCTTCGTCATACCATCCGGGAATCCTTCTTCCTCTTCGAGATCAACGGCGACGCGTTTATTCGAAAGTGGGGCATCGGGAGCGTAGTCGAAGGCATAGACTTTTTTTGTTGGTGTATCGATATGATAGAGCGTCTTGCCATCTTCTGACCAGACGAGTCCATTGGAGTTCGTCAAGTCTTCGTGTAAAACATCGATGGAACCGTCATGACGCAGACGGAACAGCCCAGCTGTTTTACCGTCTTCTTCATTAATGCTACCAGCGACATATTGTCCGGTCGGATCGAGCTTACCATCGTTCATCCGATCAGAATCCGGTAATGACAATTGATGTTCGAGAGACAGATGACCTTCCTTGAGATCGAACGTGCCAAAGCCATGTGCTGATGTGACACGCAATAAGTCCGGAGCGTCCGTCAAGGCAATCGATGTAATAGCGCTTGGCAACGTATATGGTTTAAGTGCTTCTGTAACAAGATCATATGAAAAGAGCAGTTGATTCGGAATATCGACGAAATAAAAGCGTTTTGTTTTTGCGTCGTAAACAGGAGATTCACCTGTCTTACACGTGATATCAATGAATAGGGAAACGGTCATGAGTACTCTTCCTCCTAAGCGGACGGCTCTACATGCTGTCCAAGTAATAACAATTTAGTATACCTGTTTTGATACGCAATCAAACCTAAGTCAAGGTGTACACTCGCATCGACTTTGGGAAAAGAAACGTTTAAAAAATAGCCTGCTTCCAAAGCAGACTATCGGTATGAACGTGACGTCAGCGGCTTTTCACCAGTAGGTTGACCGCTTCCTTCACGAGTTCTTCTGTTTGTCCATCGCCGTTTTGTTCTGCTTCCTTGACACACTCGATCAAATTCGAGCTAACGACGACGCCGATCGTCCGGTCAATCGCAGAACGGGCAGCGGAGAGCTGGGTGATGACATCGCGGCAATCTTGCCCTTCTTCCATCATCCGTAAAATACCTCGTAGCTGTCCTTCAATCCGACTAACACGGTTTTTCATCTTCCGATCATAATCCATCTTTATTCCTCCGATTCCCGTTGACCTGACGTCATGTAGTATCTTTATGCTATGCCCATTACGGTATCGCTGTCAATTCAGCAGAATTTTAAGCTATACTTTTAATAGAATGAGGGAATATGGATGTGGTGAAGTTTTTTACTTAGAAAATGGATGAAATCGAAAACGATTTGGTGTCAGCTTGCGTATACTATATGATAGGGCTGACGTCAGAAGGAGGAGAAGGATGCACACTCAATCCGATGAATCGCTTTATCATCTGATGCGTAGCGGTGACGAGCAAGCTCTCGAGACATTATACGATAAGTACGAGAGGTTATTGTTTTCATTCGCCCATCGCTTTACGAATAATGACCGGTTGTCCGAAGAAGTCATACAGGAAGTATGGATGAAGATTTGGAATGGTCGTGTTGATTTTGATACACAAAAAGGAAAGTTTTCATCGTGGATTTTAACGATTACACGTAACGCGGCACTCGATTGTCTCCGTCGTGAAAAGCGACAACCGACGATCGAAGTCGAAGAGCGGGATGGTGGATACGACGAGCCGGTCGAGCGGACGGTCATGCAGCGTGAAACGGCTGCTGAAGTACGCGGCGCGGTCAGTGAATTGAAGCCAGAACAGCAAGAGCTGATTGAACTCGTTTACTTCCAGGGGATGACGCAACAACAGATTTCAGAGCAGCTCGATTTACCTCTTGGAACGGTCAAGACGCGAATCAGGAGCGCGATTCAAGCATTACGAAAACGAATGGATGGGAGGGAACGAGATGGAAGAACGTTGTCATGACTTAATCGATTATTTTAATGGAACATTATCCGCAGCTGATCGCGACGCGTTCGAAGCGCATCTTTCGACGTGCGAAGAATGTCGTGAAGCGCTTTTAGAAATGGAAGAACTCATGCTTCCCATCGCTGAATCGCTTCCGGAGCGACCCGTTCCTGCAGGTATGAAAGCACGAATTCTTGGAGAAGTCCTTGGTTCAGCAGAGGCAGCGTCTCCGAAGGAAGCACCGATGACTAC
This sequence comes from Exiguobacterium sp. UBA6282, assembly GCF_002440475.1. NCBI lineage: Bacteria > Bacillati > Bacillota > Bacilli > Caryophanales > Exiguobacterium > Exiguobacterium sp. UBA6282. Next base: position 80,158 of record NZ_DJUM01000038.1, read on the forward strand.
TCCGGTAGACATTAAACAAGCACGTCAGCAACAAACGAAGAAGAAGAGTGTGCCACTCGGTTGGTTGATGAGTATCGCCGCTGCCTTGATTCTCTCGCTTGGTGCGAATGCCTACTTCCTGTCACAGGAAGAGAGCACAGATACACCAGAGACGTTAGCCATGGATGAGATCAAAGGGATGGGGAACTTTGAAAGTACCGAGTCCATTAAAGGATCGAGCATGATTTTCACGCAAAACGATAAATCGTATATGCTCGTTCAACTGAAAGATTTACCACCGCTTCAAAAAGGTCAGCTCTATCAATTGTGGACGCTCGAAGGAGAGACACCTACTGCGAACGGTGTCATCGAAAAAGATGGAGAGGCAGCAGCTGTCTTCCCGCTTAAAGGAGACGGAAAAGTTGATGCCGTCGCCATCACGGTCGAACCCGAACCGGATTTAGAAAAACCGACGGGTGAAATCGTCGCATCGGTAGCACTCTAAAAATGATGTTTAACGGATCCGTCTCGAGCGGATCCGTTTTTGTGTAAGATGTCGAGTGGATTAGGTAAAAAAGTGATGGAATGATAAGAAATCAAACGAATTTCTAAATTTCACTGAAAAAAAGAGTCAGAGCAGACGATAGTTAGGAGAATGACATTTCATAAGGAGAGACCTCATACAATGAATGAATGGATCATCTTAACGAAACACTACGAAGTGACATTGGTCGTGTTATCGGTGCTCGTTGCCATCCTCGGCTCATATGGTTCACTGGAGTTAAATCGTCGTCTAGCGAAAGCGACTTCCTTAAAGAAGCGTGCCTTGTTCCTCTCGTCGTTGACGATGGGGTTATCGATCTGGGGAATGCATTTCGTCGGGATGGGAGCATTCGCTCTGTCCGTCACGGTTCGCTATGATTGGTTTTTAATGTTCTTATCCGTCATTCCCGCTATTTTGGCTGCTTTCATTGCCTTTCATTTGTTGTACTCGTCGACGATTACGCGAAAGAAGGTCATTTTAGCAGGGTCCCTGATGGGGAGCGGAATCGCTACGATGCATTACCTTGGCATGATGGCGATGGAGTTCGGTGGAGCCGTTCGGTATGAGAAGAGTTTATTTTTTTTATCCGTCCTGATTGCAGTCACTGTCGCCTATATCGCCTTGCTACTGCTTCATCGCTTGAGACATGTCGCTAAGAAACGGATCTTGATTCCCATCGCAGTCGTGATGGGGTTTGCCATCTCTTCGATGCATTATGTCGGAATGCTCGGCACATCGTTCTGTATTCCAGCCTCAGATGCCGGACTTATCGGTGATGCTCCAATCACGTCGAACATCTTGAATGAAGTCGCGATACCGGTCTTCTTGATTCTCGTGTTGATTGCAGGTCTCTACATTCACCTCGAACGTCGTGCACTGCAGATGATGGCGTATACCGATCATCTGACGGGATTACACAACCGACGATGGCTCGATCATCACATGACGAAAGTCGATGCCCAGTATGGTCGTGCTAAGCAGGAGATGGCGATGGCGTTACTTGATCTCGATGGATACAAATGGGTCAATGACACATTCGGATTCGATAAGGGAGATGCGGTCATCCGCCAATTCGCAGAACGGATGTTACAGACGTTGAAGGAAGATGAAGCGTGTATTCGTTATAACGGGACGCAGTTCTTCCTCATCAAACGTGTCTCACAAGAAGACATGACAGATGTCTTCGAACAAATTTTAGACGATGTACGTCTTCCGATTGATCTCGAAGATCAACCGGTTCATTTGACAGCAACGATGGGCGTGATCCTCCCGAATGCGAAGGAATCACTTGAGATGCGAATCGGTCAGATGGAGAGTGCGCTTCGGGCTGGCAAAAATGAGGGGCGTGATCGCTTCATCGTGTATGATGACTCACTACACTCGGATCGTAGAGAGCAATTGATTGTCGGATCCTTACGCCGGGCGATGACGGATTTCAAGGAGTTCGCCCTCGTCTATCAACCGAAGATCGCCCTTGCGACGGGAAAAGTTGATCAAGCGGAAGTCTTGATCCGCTGGAATCATCCGAAGTTTGGTTTCATCTCACCGGCGGAGTTCATCCCGCTTGCAGAAAAATACAGTTTGATTCACCGTTTAACTGAGTGGGTACTCAAAGAGACCGTCGCCCAGATGGAGATTTGGAAGAAGGAAGATTATTTCATTCGCCAAGTCTCGGTGAACTTATCGGCGATGCATTTCCGGTCCGAGTCACACAACTTAATGATTAAGGAAATCGTCCACCATTCATTGAAGAATGGGAGCGAACTACAGCTACAGCTTGAAATCACGGAAACATCCGTCATGGAGAACCTCGACCGGGCAATGATGATGCTCGGTGAACTGAAACAACTCAGTCTGACGATCGCACTTGATGATTTCGGAACGGGTCTATCATCATTGACACACCTGAAGCATCTCCCGATTGATATCCTGAAGATCGATAAATCGTTCATCGATGAAGTCCCGCATGACGAACGCGGAACGGCAATCACGGAAATGATCATCCAGCTTGCGAAGAGTCTCGGGATCGAAGTCGTCGCGGAAGGCGTCGAGACACTCGAACAGCATCTTTTCCTGAAACGTCTCGGTTGTGATTATGGACAAGGTTATTATTACAGTAAGCCGATGCATGTGAAGGATCTGAATCAGCGGACGATTGAAGAGACCGTTCTAAATGTCGGATAAAGCAATCCAAACACGACTTTCGTTCGTATACTAGATAAGCATGCGAGGATGATGCATGCGACGTCTGGGGGGACGCAAAGCGCTGGATTTTCTCACCAGCTTGTGCACGACGCAGACAGACATCTAGTACATTCAATCATACTCAGACCATCCAAGCTTTTAACGTAGCACCTGTCTGTTCGAACACAAACAAAGGCAACTTCCATCGCGGAAGTTGCCTTTTTCGTCTGTGCTTATGAACGAACTGTCAGGACACAGCCTGTCTGATCCGTAACGAGCACGTTCGTATTGAAGTATTGTCCATCGCTTTTAAGGATCAACGCTTTTTTCTCCGCGTTGTAATCGAGCGTCATGTCTTGATCGAGGAAATGACTCGACCATCGTTTGACAAGAACGGGTCCGACATTCGAGTCGATCGTCATGTCTTCCGGTGTCGCTTCATCGACGAGACGAATACTGAAAATACCAGAGTTTCCGCAACCGCAACCTTCTGTATCGTAGTAGAGGTGTAGTTGACCGGATACTTCACCGCGTAATTGATTGATTCGTTCCTGAGCAGATGGTGTAAATGTGATGTTCATGGTCATTCACTCCTTTTCTCTAGTATACGCCGTTCGAATGAGAAAGGAACGTCACTTGCTCACGCTGACTCGACGGCGCATCCGTACAAGAAGGAAGATATACCCGGCTAACAATAAGACGACGCTACCGAGAACCGCCGTATCGACGAGACCGTTATCCGACTCGAAATTGATTGCGATGTACGCCCAGACGAAGACGAGCGGATAAATCGGATCGCGGTTTGCGAACATGAAGAGAAGGGCGACGATGACACCGACGACAAGCATAATCATCGTCCAACCGGCATCTCCGATTCCAAGCCACGACGTCACGCCCTCTGCGTTGATCGTTAGGAAGATGTCGGCGATCGTTGCGACCGATACCCAGCCGAGATAAAGCGAGAAAGGTAGCTTGAAGCGTAAGCCTTTCGTCTCGCGGTCGATTTTCGAGTAGATGACGATCAATGACAGCAAGAGACCAACGATGACGACGACAGAGACGACGAACAATTCGAAGGTGAATGAGACAATCCAGCCAGCATTGAATAAACAGCTGATCAGGAACCATGGTCCGATTTTTTTCGCCAGTTCATGTTCCTTGAATTTTGGGATCGTTTGGAGAATCAACCAAATGAGTAAAATCGTATAGATCAATCCCCAAATCGAGAACGCATAACCAGCCGGTTTGAATAACGTAAAGATGGAGTCAGAAATCCGTCCTGTCTTTCCACCATCGAGGGCGTTCACAGCAATCGTAAAGATGAAGCCGACCCAGTTAAGCCAAATCCATTTATTTTTCAAACAAAAAACCTCCTTTATTCTCTAAAGAAGGTTTACCCAAAAATCATTTTCATTAGTCATCATGGTCGACGCGTCGGGTTCAAAAAGGACATGCCGATGGCAGGGTTTCCGGTATGTGAACCGAGAACCGGCGTTAAATCATCGATTCGGACCCGGACGTCGAACTGTGCTTCGAGTCGATTTTTCCAATCGAGCGCCAGTTCATACGCTGTCGCGTGGAACAACGAGATGTCCGTCACTTGACCGCGCTCGAGAATCAAAACAAGGTGATCAAAAATCTTCGAATGGGCTTTCTTGAACGTCCGAACGGTTTGGTATGGAACGATCTTTCCTTCTTCGAAGTGGAACAACGGACGCAGTTGCAACAAGTTACCGACGAATGCCTTCGTCGAGGAGATCCGTCCACCGGCTTGCAATTGATCGAGGTTCGCGACAGTGAATTCGATATGGTGGTCGAAACGACGCTCCAGAATGAACTGTTCGACGGATTCAATCGAATGTCCCGCTTCAACGAGCTCCATTGCCTCTGCTAAGAGCTGACCAGCCGGATAAATCCCACAACGAGAATCAATCGCGATCAAGCGGAAGCCGGCAATTTCTGCGCCTTGGACGGACGCGTTATACGTTCCGCTCAGTTCACTCGACAGGTGGACAGCAAAACCGATGTCATAATCTTCTTTTAGTCGTTCGTAGTGTTCGGTAAAACTACCGATGGAAGGTTGACTCGTCGTCACTTTATGTTTTGCATCAATCCAGCTATAGACGGTTTCCGCATTTACATCGGCCCCATCGATGAAACTTTCGCCATCCTTCATGACGAGTAAAGGGACAACCGAGAGATCGTCGCGCTTTGCAATCGTATCCGGTAAAATCGTCGTACTATCAGTGATCCAAGCAATCCGCATTACAAGTTCCTCCTCAAATTAGTACCTGATAATAATTGTAGGTGTAAGCGTTCTCGCTGTCAAATGAACATTAAAAAATATCAAACGTTTTAGTTGATTAAATAATGAAATACGCTATAATCGGTACGTGATTAGTAAACTTTTAGTCATCTTATACTAAACTAAGCCGATGAGAGGAGGACGTCGATTGTACTCAATCGGACAAAAAATCAAGAACCTCCGTCTTCAAAAGGGATTGACGCAAGAGGAACTCGGGGAAAGAACAGACCTGAGTAAAGGGTACATCTCGCAACTCGAACGGGAAATCAGTTCCCCATCGATCGAGACACTGTTTCATCTCCTTGAAGTCCTTGGCATCTCACCGAAGGATTTCTTTGATGAGGACGCACTTAATCAAAAAGTCGTCTATGGAGAAGAAGATGTCACAACATATGCGGACGAAGAACAAGGGTATCATGTCACATGGCTCATCCCGGAATCAAATGAAAAAGAGATGGAACCGGTCCTGCTGACACTTGCGCCAGGGGGAGCCTTCAAGACGTATGAACCGTCGGGGGCGGAGACATTTGTCTATGTGCTCGCGGGGAACGTCACGTTGACGCTCGGACGTCAGTCTTTTTTAGCGAAGCAAGGGGAGACACTTTACTATAAGGCTTCAGAAATTCATCAATTACGCAATGAGTCAATGCAAGAGACAAAGGTCCTCGTGACCGCAACCGACTCATACCTATAAAGGAGGAACTAGATTGGCAGATACTACGATCATTCAATTCAAGGACGTCACGAAACGTTATGACGATCAGACCGTTCTTGATCAAGTCAGCTTTGAAATCGAACGCGGAAAGTTCTATACGTTACTCGGACCATCGGGTTGCGGGAAAACGACGATCTTACGACTTATCGCCGGTTTTTCGGAAGCGACAGAGGGAGACATTATCTTTGACGGGAAACGGATCAATGATGTGCCGGCGAACAAACGTCAAGTTAATACCGTTTTCCAAGATTACGCACTGTTCCCACACTTAAACGTCTTCGAAAACATTGCTTTTGGTCTTCGGATCAAGAAGGTGAAGGAAGCGGAAATCGCACAACGTGTGACCGATGCATTGAAGTTCGTCAACTTGTCCGGTTATGAGAAACGGGAAATCACCGAGATGTCGGGTGGACAACGGCAGCGTGTCGCGATTGCCCGGGCAATCGTCAATGAACCGGAAGTCATCTTGCTTGATGAGCCGCTCTCAGCACTCGACTTGAAATTGCGGACAGAGATGCAATATGAGCTCCGCGACTTACAACGTCGTCTTGGGATCACGTTCATCTTCGTCACACACGACCAAGAAGAGGCACTCGCGATGTCAGATGAAATCTTCGTTCTCAATCACGGCGTCATTCAACAATCGGGAACGCCGACAGATATTTATGATGAACCGATCAACCGCTTCGTCGCGGACTTCATCGGCGAGTCGAATATCATTCCTGGACGTATGATCGAAGATTATCGAGTTTGGTTCGCAGAAAAAGAATTCGAATGTGTTGACCGCGGTCTTGAGCTGAACGAACCGGTCGAAATCGTCATTCGTCCCGAGGATCTTGAAATTACGAACGTGACACAAGGAAAACTAAAGGTTACGGTCGACTCACAGTTGTTCCGTGGGGTGCACTATGAAATCGCCTGTATGGATGAAGTCGGAAACGAATGGCTCGTCCACAGTACCAAAAAAGCGACGGTTGGTGAACAAATCGGTCTGACGTTTGATCCGGAAGCGATCCACGTCATGCGATTGAACGAGACGGAAGAAGAATTTGATAAGCGTCTGGAATCCTACGACGGGGTGTTATGATGCAGAAATCACGTAACTGGTATCTCATCCCGTATCTATTCTGGATTGCCTTATTCGTCATCGCACCAATTGTGCTCGTCGTCTATTATTCGTTCCTTGATCTTGATGGCAATTTTTCATTTGAGAACTACCGGAACTTCTTCACATCGACGTATCTAACGATGACGCTTAGTTCGTTCTGGTATGCCTTTTTGATCACCTTGTTTTCACTCTTGATCGGTTATCCGACGGCTTATTTGCTGACGAAGACGAAACATAAACAACTTTGGCTGTTGCTCGTCATCTTGCCGACGTGGATCAACTTATTGTTAAAAACCTACGCTTTCATCGGATTATTCAGTACGTATGGTCTCGCAAATCAAACGCTTGAAGCGATCGGAATCGGACGGAAGCAAATCCTGTTTACCGATTTCAGTTTTGTCTTCGTCTCGGTTTACATTTTCATTCCGTTCATGATCCTACCGATCTTTAACGCGATAGAAAAACTGAGCCCATCGCTCGTCTTCGCGGCACGTGATCTCGGAGCTTCAAATTTCACGACATTCCGTCGTGTCGTCTTTCCGTTGACACTTGACGGTGTGAAATCAGGCTGTCAGCTTGTCTTCATTCCGGCATTGTCACTGTTCATGATCACGCGTTTGATTGCCGGGAACCGCGTCATTACGCTCGGTACGGCGATTGAACAGCAATTCCTCGTGACACAGAACTGGGGCATGGGCGCTACGATTGCCGTCTTCCTCATCATCGCGATGGCAATCATCCTTGCCTTGACAAGTACGAAACGGAAGAAAGGAGCGACGACTTGATGAAACGACTGAAACTAGCAAATCTTTATTTGATCGGTGTCTTCATCATTTTGTATGCTCCGATTTTTTATCTCGCATTCTATTCGTTCAACAGCGCTGATAACATGACGAACTTCGATTCGTTCACGTGGGATTGGTACAAAGAAGTCTTCCAAGATTCACGCTTGTTAATCATCGTCTTGAACACACTCGTCATCGCGTTGTTGTCAGCTGCAATCTCGACGATTCTCGGAGTATTCGGAGCGATCGGGATCCAGGCGGTCCGCAAGAAACGTGTCGAGACGTCGTTGTTGACGCTCAACAGTATCTTGATCGTCAGCCCCGATGTCATCATCGGAGCATCGTTTTTGATCTTCTTTACGATGCTTGGAATCCAGCTTGGCTTTACGTCAGTCTTACTCTCTCATATCGCATTTTCGGTACCGATCGTCGTCATTCTCGTCTTGCCGAAATTACAGGAGATGAGTCCAACGCTCGTCGATGCGGCGCGTGACTTAGGCGCGAGTCGCTGGGATGTCTTAACGAAGGTCGTCCTGCCGTACATCACACCCGGTATCTTTGCTGGATTCTTTACGGCATTGACGTATTCACTTGACGATTTTGCGGTGACATTCTTCGTGACAGGAAACGGCTTTACGACGTTATCTGTCGAAATCTACTCACTTGCCCGCCAAGGGATTTCAATGAAGATCAATGCGTTATCAACCGTCATCTTCTTGTTTACATTCTTGCTCGTCATCGGCTACTACTTCTTGAACCAACGAGCTGCTACGAAGCTTTCGCGACCGGAGGTGAAATGACCGTTGAAAAAATTGATTCAATTATTCGTCGCGATTTTCTTGATCTCGGGTGTCATCCTCTTCACCTTGAATCAGTTAAACGAGACACAAGGGTATTCAGGTAAGAATGTCCTGAACATTTATAACTGGGGCGATTATATCGACCCGGCACTGATCAAACAGTTTGAAAAAGAGAGTGGCATCAAGGTCGTCTATCAGACATTCGACTCGAACGAAGCGATGTTGACGAAAATCGAACAGGGAGGAACGACGTACGATATCGCCGTTCCATCCGACTATGCGATCGCAAAGATGATCGATGAGAAGCTCGTCCTGCCGATTGATCATCAAAAAATCCCGAATCTCAAAAATATCGATTCACGTTTCTTGGATCTATCCTTTGATCCGAAAAATAAATATTCGATTCCGTATTTCTGGGGAACGGTCGGTATCGTCTACAACAAAGACTTGATCGGAAAAAAACCGACGAGCTGGAAGGATCTATGGGATCCGAAGCTGAAGAACCAGATTCTACTTGCCGATGGTGCGCGTGAAGTGATAGGTATGAGTTTGAACAGTCTCGGTTATTCCTTGAATGAGACGAATGAGTCGAAGCTACAGGAAGCAAAAGCGAACCTGATGCGTTTGACGCCAAATGTCAAAGCGATCGTCGGGGACGAAATCAAGTTATTGCTTGCGAACGAAGAAGCAGGACTTGGTGTCGTCTGGTCTGGAGATGCAAACGAGATCATGAGTGAAAACGACAAACTTGACTATGTCATTCCAAAAGAAGGCTCGAACGTCTGGTTCGATAATATCGTCATTCCAAAGACAGCTAAAAACGTCAAGGGAGCACATCAGTTTATCAACTTCATGTTACGCCCAGATATTTCAGCGAAAAATGCGGACTACGTCGGTTATTCGACACCGAACAAAGAAGGCTTAAAGTTACTCGACAAATCGGTTCGGACAGATAAACGATTCTATCCTGATAAACAAGTCACTGATACGCTTGAAGTCTATGAGAACCTCGGGAAGAAGATGCTCGCGCATTACAATGAGTTGTTCTTAGAGTTTAAGATGCATAAGAAATGAGGAAAAACCTAGTGCTAGGGGCACTAGGTTCTTTTTTTTATTTCTCTTCATAAAAATAAATATAAGTTCCCAAAAAAAAACTGTAAAAACTGAATAATTTTTTGAAATAGGGGAATCAGTTTATTATCAACGCCTTTTTACAGGCACCGGGGAGGACATCATCATGAAACAAGTTCTAGGAATCATCTTAACTGCCGCTCTCACTGTCAGCATCGTGTCAGGCACTTCATATAAACAGCAACCGGTCGAGGCGTCAAAACAATCAGACGTCAAATGGCTTCAAGAAATTCAAACACAAGCGAAACAAGCGCGCTCACTCGATGGAAAAGTCGTACTTGAAAAAACGACACTTGCACAAGTACATAAAGCGTACAAAGGGGAAAAGAACTCCAATTGGTGTCAAAGTGGAAATGGTCTTGCTTCAGCAGATCGCTCCCTTCATTACTGTTCAACGTATGGCGTGAAGGACACAAAAGCTAAAGTTAGCGCCATCGTCTATGATCCAAAGCAAATCAAACGGACGGTGACGGTCAAAGAAGCTAAAAAAGCATATCCGACAGCGAAACTCGATAAAACATTCAACGTCATGACTGTTTCCTTGAAACAGGTCAACATTTATCTAAATTTAAATTCCGACCGTACACAAGTCATGTCAATTCTAGTAAAATATAACTAACGAAAAAGGATGACCGATTCGGCCATCCTTTTTATTTAATCGTTTTATAGAGTGGTACGAGATGCGAATAGGTATTTCGAATCATTTCGAGTAATTCTTCGCGTGACAATTGATGAACTTGTTCTGCCGGAATATGGCGACCGACAAGGAACTCTGCTTTTTTGACGTCGTGGAAACGTTGTAAACCTTTTTGAAGATCCGTCGCGTGAACAGGAACCGCGTCTTTTTTCATATGGTCATAAGAAACGACGAAATCATCCGGAAGAGTCGTCAGCAGTTCCGTATGCTGTAACAGTTTTGATGCATATTGTTGTTTGTTCGGTAACTCATAAATATAAGCGAGCCAAATGAACAAGTGATCATCAAATAGACCGATTTGAAAGTGCGGATGTTTTTTATATCCACGTTTATCGGGTGAGAATGCCATCCATGTATCTTTCGGAGGATTGACCTTCCGCCGAGCATGTTGCGCGATGTGGACATGGACATCTTCTGCTGTTGCGACCGTCAAGTCAGGTGCGACTTCTTGACCGATGTCGCGGAAGACAGGCTGAATCCGTTCACGAATCGCTTCCATCCGGGGTTCTAATCCATCAATCTGAAATGTATCGAATGCATGTTGCGTGAATGTGTTTGTCATGAAAAATATCACCTCACATCAATTGTATCAAAGGATACTATCGAAGTTCGACATTTTGCTTGAAAAGTAGAATAATGGACATGTCTATTTCCAGTAATATACAAATACATACTTAAGAGGAAGGGGAATGTTTTGTGCGTCGTTTTCAACAATATCTCCTCCGAAGCTGGGTCGTTTTTTTCGTAATCGTCATTGGCATCGATCTTTTTGCGAAGTCAAAGGATTATAATCTCAGCATCGATTTGTTTACGTTCTTATTGATTGCCGCCTTGTCGACGATTTTCGTCATCGATCCTGTCCGCCGTCGTCATATGAGTTTTACCTTTCATTTTGGATTTGTTCTCTTTACGTTCTTATCATATGGTTTGTTATCAGCGATTTTCGTCGGTCAACTGACGATGCTCATCTATCAGTTGCGGACGATCCATACGCCGATCGGACGTCGTCGGATGTTGCACAACTATCCGTTCAATGTCGCGCTCGAGTTGTTTCTGATCGTGCCAGCAGGTCTTGCCTATAATGCCCTAGGTGGAACACACGGAGACGCATTCCTGTTGACAGAAAACATCGTTCCGTTACTAGCGATGGTCGCGATCCTTTGGATCGTACTCTTGTTACAATACCAGTTATCTCGATTTCTTCTCGGAGAAAACATTCCGAGTGACGTCATGTTCCAGCTCTTACGTTTTGAAGCAGTCGTCATCACGGCAGAACTGTTATATGGGATCTTCAGTACACTCGTCGTCCAAGGGAATGGGAATAGTGGACTCGTCATGGCAGCATTTGCATTGTTCATCATCAAACGAGCACTCGGGAGTTCGGTCGAAGCGTCTGATCGTATCGAACATTGGGAGCAGATCGAGCGATTGAAAGAAGCAGCTTGGAAGGACGGCGATGCACAGTTCATCATCGAGCGATATCTGCGACAGCTCAATCAATTCGTCAAACCGGATATCGCTTGGATTAAGTTTGATTTTGAAGAAGGCAAGCAGACTGTCTACTATTCGTTGAAGGATGGACGAAAGTTAAAAGCAGATCATGTCGAAGGACGAATCATTGAAGATATCATCGAAAAAGAAGAAGTCCTTCTTTACGGCATGCAACAGGAATGGGATATTCGTCTGTACGATTGTCTGCCAGAAGAAACACAATCTGTCCTCTTCATCCAACCGGAGGCGACGGAGACGATTAACTGCTCCTTATTCCTTGCGTCCCATGCGAGTGGAGAGTTCACGAAGGATTTCGGATACGAGTTATACCGCGCTTTACGTGTTCTATCATGGGCCGTTGAACGAGCGCACGAGCGAGAGCGGTTATTGACGGATAGTCGAACAGATGCGATGACAAAATTGCCAAACTATCGTGCGCTACAAGAGTGGGGCGATCGTCGTATTAAACAACGCGATCTGTATCCGTTCTCTGCATTGATGATTGATTTGGATCACTTTAAACAAATCAATGATACGTATGGTCATGAAGTCGGAGATGTCGTTTTATTTGAAGTCGCGAAGTTATTGATGCAAGCAACACGTATCACGGATCTCGTTGCGCGTTACGGGGGAGAGGAATTCGTCATTTTGCTACCAAATACGGATATTGATTCCGCACAAATCGTTGCAGAACGGATTCGTGAGACGTTACATGCGCATCCTATTTTAGTTGAAGGTCACACCCTTCAGATCACAGCAAGTATCGGAATCGATACGTTAAAGGAACTTGGGGATCTCGCGAGTCTGATTCGAAATGCGGACCGGGCGATGTACGTCGGTGCCAAGTTCCAAGGACGCGATCGTGTCGCATCGTATCAGGAGTGGAAAGAGAAGGTCATTTAAAGAAGCGAATAGAAGGTGGCGGATGCGTCACCTTCTTTTTTGATGTAAAAAATCCTTCCAGTTCAAATGAACGAGAAGGATTGAAGAAGGTATAAGTTCATTGGGCTTGTTTTTTACTAAGGCGAATCTCGTTTTCGATCGCATGGATCGCGGCTGACCAAGACCCATAGCGATGAAGTAAGGCTTTCGTCGATGGTTTGTTGTTTCGCTTTGCCCATTCTCGATATGCTTCAAAGGAGAGGGAGAAGCCAACTTCTTCGATTGCTTGACGCAGGGAAGCAGCAAGTTCTGCTTTTGAATAGGTGACACTTGCTTCAAGTCCTGCTGCGGTACAGGCGTCATGCCATGAACCGAACATCTTGACGATATGATAGTGACTCGGGGCATGATGGACGGATTTACGCCACATTTGATACTTTTTGAGCGTGATCGTCGAGCCGACGTCTTGTGCATACCGTTCGAATGACTTTAAGATCTCGTCTTTCGTGTATTTAGGTGCACGCTCGAGTTCCTCCGGCTGTTGATCGACATTCCACTCGTATCCAGCAGCAGATAAGGCTTCTGGCCATGAACCGAATTGACGAATGATGTTTTCTGGCTGAGGCCAGTCATTCACGAGAGCATAACGGCGATAGACAGTGCGGCGTGGACGATCCTGGATGAGTTCACCGACCGCGCGGATGGCTTCAATCATCTCAAGTTGCTCTTCTGTATAACTCTGTTGACTCGTAAGTACACGTTGCTTCATGAGTGAGTCCTCCTTCCTAGTTCGATGTAATATTGAGGCAAAAGTCCTCTGTATTAGATATATCGGTACATTTCCATTAATTATGAATAATTCCCGCAAAATATTGTAAATAAAGTGAATCGGATTCTTTGCTTAGTATAAATGGAAGTCATGGAAATGAAAACAGAATGACACGAAATTTTAATTCTATTCAGAAAAATAGGACAAACGGCTCATATGGAAAAAAAGACCAGACACGCTCGTCAGCGAATCTGGTCTTCGGATATAACTTATTTTCCTTCAATGGAAGCCCATTTGTACGAAGTATCCGCACCAACTTTGTGGTTGACGACTCCTTTGACATACGGTTTACGTAGGAAGGATGCTCCACGTTGGTACATGACTGAGATGGCTTGATCATCCTCAAGGAGTGTTTTCTCAGCATCTTTCAGTGACTGCCAACGTTTTGCTGCATCGACTTCTTTTTGAGCCGATTTGATGAGTGAATCATACTTATCGCTTGTGTACTTACCACGGTTGTATGGTCCACCTGTTACCCACATATCGAGGAACGTCATCGGATCCTGATAGTCAGGTCCCCATCCTGCGAATGACAGTTCGAACTCACCTTTTGATTCAAGATCCAATTTGTTCTTGAACGGTTGTTGTTTGATCGTGACTTCAAGACCTGGAAGGTTTTTCTCCCACTCGCCTTTGAGGTACTCAGAGATTTTCTTCGAGTTGTCATCATCGTACGAAAGAAGCTCGAGTTTCACCGATTTCTTACCGACTTCTTTGAGACCTTTTTCGAACGATGCTTTGGCTGAAGAAGCGTCGTATGAACCGAAGCCTTCGTTGCCGTCACGGAAGTCTTTACCGTCTGGACCTTTTGCGAAGTCTTTTGGTACATAGTAGTACGCAGGGATCGAACCGTTGTTCAAGAGGACTTTCGCCATCTGCGCTTTATCGTATCCCGAATCGATCGCTTTACGGATATCCTTGTTTTTCAAGAGTTCATTCTTGAAGTTCATTTGGATGTAGTACATTGACGCATCAAGACGCGTATCGAACTCTTTGCTATCTTTGTACTGATCAACGAACTCACTCGTCAGACCGACTTGGTCGACATCACCTTTTTCGTAAAGGTTGACGCTCGTTGAGACTTCCTTAACGATCTTGAAGTTGATGTCATCGAGCTTGACGTTGTCTTTATCCCAGTACTGGTCGTTCTTCTTAAAGCTCCAGCCGACTTCCGTCTTCCAATCCGAGAGGGTGAATGGTCCGTTGTAGAGGAATGTATCCGGCTTCGTCGCAAAGTTTTTCCCTTGTTTTTCGACGAATTCTTGCTTGAGCGGCATGAATGAACCAAAACCAGTCAATGATTTGAAGTATTCAGCCGGTTGCGTCAACTTGACTTCGAGTGTTTTGTCGTCGACCGCTTTAACTGCAACGTCATCTGCTTTCCCTTTACCCGTGTTGTACGCTTCCGCACCGTCGATGATATACATGATATACGCATATTGCGAACCGCTCTTCGGATCGAGGACGCGTTTCCACGCATATTCGAAGTCTTTTGCTGTGACATCGCTGCCATCCGACCATTTTGAATCACGAAGTTTGAACGTGTATGTAAGTCCATCTTCCGAAACATCTACACTCTCAGCAACACCTGGTGTTGCTTCTTGTTTGTCGTCAAGACGGAACAGACCTTCTTGAACGTTGTTCAATACCGTGAAGGATACAGAGTCCGTTGCGACTGTCGGGCTAAGAGCCGGAATGTCTGAACCGCTCGTTAAGTTCAAGACTTGTTTGTCTGAAGTTTTGTCGCCTGACGTCGAGCCGCCTTCTTTTTTACCTTCATCTGTCGTCGAACATGCCGCAAGACTTGATCCAGCGATTGTCAGTGCTCCGACGAGTGCGAGTGCCTTTTTCTTCTTCATAAAGTAAATCCCTCCCAAAAGAAATAGATATATATGGTGAAACGAAAAGAACCGATAGGATAGCGATCCGGTGTCCGACTAAAAATAAGAGGGGTCATCGCCTTTTATTCTTAAGCTATGGAAAGCACCGGATCAACTTGTTATCAATAATAAATACAATATTCAGAAAAATCAATAGAATATTTTCAGATTATTTCAAAATCATTAAATTTGTGTGTGATACCAACGTTTCCTTACATGAAATTATTTTTATGTAAGGATAAAATTAGGAATATTAATAATCTGCACATACAAAAAGAACCAGTTGAATGATTCAACTGGTTCTTCGAATTATTTCTGTTCTTGTACGTATTGAAGTGCTTCTGCGACGTGATCTTTTACTTTCACACTACGCCATTCCTTGACGATTTCACCGGATTCATCGATTAAGAAAGTCGAGCGTACGATTCCATAATATTCCTTACCGTAGTTCTTCTTTAATTGCCAGACGCCATATTGTTCACAGACTTCGTGATTGACATCTGATAACAATTGAAACGGTAATTCGTATTTCGCGATAAAGTTCTGATGACGCTTCTGGCTATCGGCGGAGACGCCGAGAATGACGGTGTTGTTCTCTTCAAAAGCTTGCGTCGCATCTCGGAAATCACATGCCTCGGTCGTACAACCCGGCGTTGAATCCTTTGGATAGAAATAAAGTACGACTTTTTTTCCGCGATAATCCTCAAGGGAGATTGGTTCTCCTTGTGCATTTGGAAGGGTGAATGTTGGTGCTTGCATGAAAAATTCCTCCTTATCCTAATTCCATGTTTAATTGATCCGCATATTTTTCAAGCTTCTTTTGAAGACTTTCTTTTAATGGATCGAGTGCGATCAAGTACTTCTCATAATCCGTACCGGCTTTCGCTGTCTTCATGAGGAGAGGCTGTTCTTCCTCATACCAATCCGCATAGTCTTGATAGTAATCAACAAGCGTCTCAGGGTTTCCTTCATTCTTCAGCGCCTCACCGTAAATCATCAGAATGTTACTGTTCATCTCAAGCGCCATATAATCCGT
This sequence comes from Exiguobacterium sp. UBA6282, assembly GCF_002440475.1. Taxonomy (NCBI): domain Bacteria; kingdom Bacillati; phylum Bacillota; class Bacilli; order Caryophanales; genus Exiguobacterium; species Exiguobacterium sp. UBA6282. The sequence goes on from NZ_DJUM01000038.1 coordinate 96,524, forward strand.
TTGTGCATTGACGCGAGAGAAGACGGCATCCTGTTCTTTTTCATCCGTTTTCCCGATTTTGTCTGCTGCTTTCGCATTGACACCATACTCATCGGCGTTAAACCCAGTGAACAGATCACCAAGCGTCGAGAAGACGGCCGGGTCGAACGTCGTCGGTGTCAGAACGATCTTCCACTCATCGTCTTTCTTCAATAACAGCTTCGATCCGCGGTTCGGGAGAATTGCTCCCTTCGCATCCTTGAATTCATGGATGATATAAGCGACGTCACCCTTTTGGAACGACCTGACGATTTTACCAGGAATGACGTTCAAGTTCTTCGCACCAACGGCGAGGGGTTCAAGTTGTTTTGCGTCACCTGTATATTCAATCGATGCGAGGTCTTTCGCATCTGCTCGTCCCGATTGACCGAGCGTTTTTTCATAGGTTTGATAGATATCGAGAACGGCTTGTTCAGCCTTCTGTTGTTTCGTTTCCGTCGTCTTCGGGGATTTGGTATTTGTAGAAGACGGGGAATCGTTTCCGCAACCGACGAGTACGAGACTGGTCGCAAGCAGCACTACGAGCGATCGTTTCATTCGAATTCCTCCTAGATGGGTGTTCCTTGATGATTTCATAGCTAATCTTGTCTCTACCATACAGGAAATTCGCTTTTTTGAGTAGGATATCGGTACACTAAACGAAAGGGGAGTGATAGATATGAAAATTCATATTACAGACGAGGCATTGCAATACTTTAAAAATGAGATGGAAGCACAATCGGGCGATACGATTCGCTTTTTCGCAAAATATGGTGGATCAACGGATTTAACGCAAGGTTTCTCCGTCGGCGTTCATATGGAAGAAGTCGAACGGGCAGCGGTCGAGGAAGTCGTCGACGGTATTCATTTCGTCGTATCTGACCAAGATGACTGGTTATTCCAAGGACAAGACGTCAAAGTCTCGATCGAAAACGAAGAGATTGTTTTTTCACAAGCGAAGGAATGATAGAGGAACGAGGAGAGACCGAATCGGTCGCTCCTTTATTTTTTTGACTAGAATAATTGTAAGCGGACTCATGCTTCTGTACAATGGAGAATGTAAGCGATTTAAAGTAGAGATTAAAGGGGGAATAGAGATGATTCCGTACAAACACGAACCATTCACGGACTTCTCACAAGAAGCAAACAAGAAAGCGTTCGAAGAGGCACTTGCACTCGTCACGCAAGAACTCGGCAAAGATTATCCGCTCGTCATCGGTGGAAAACATGTGACGACGGAAGATAAAATCGTCTCCGTCAATCCGGCCAACAAAGAAGAGATCGTCGGACGTGTCTCAAAAGCGACACAGGAACATGCAGAAGAAGCGATGCAAGCAGCAGTCACAGCCTTCGAAACATGGAAATTCGTCAATCCGTCTGTACGTGCGGACGTCCTATTCAAAGCAGCGAACATCATCCGTAAGCGGAAGCATGAGTTCTCTGCCTACCTCGTCAAAGAAGCAGGGAAGCCTTGGAATGAAGCGGATGCGGATACAGCAGAAGCAATCGACTTCCTCGAATACTACGCACGTCAGATGCTCGTCTTAAAAGACGGTAAGAAAGTCGAGAGTCGTCCAGGCGAATACAACCGTTACGATTACATTCCACTCGGTGTCGGTGTCATCATCTCACCATGGAACTTCCCACTCGCGATCATGGCTGGAACAGCCGTCGCAGCAATCGTGGCAGGGAACCCGATCCTCTTGAAACCAGCATCGACGACACCGGTCGTCGCAGCGAAATTCGTTGAAGTGATGGAGCAAGCTGGTCTTCCGGCAGGCGTCTTGAACTTCGTACCCGGTTCAGGAGCAGAAGTCGGCGACTACCTCGTCGATCACCCAAAAACACGTTTCATCAGCTTCACGGGATCACGTGATGTCGGTCTTCGCATCAATGAGCGAGCATCAAAACTGAACGAAGGTCAAATCTGGCTCAAACGTGTCATCGCGGAAATGGGCGGAAAAGATACGATGGTCATCGATGAGTCGGCTGACCTCGATTACGCAGCGGACATGATCACGAAAGCGGCATTCGGATTCTCAGGTCAAAAATGTTCAGCTTGTTCACGTGTCGTCGCACTCGACTCTGTCTATGACGAGTTGCTCGAAAAAGTCGTCGCGAACACAAACAAACTCAGCATCGGTAACCCGACGGATGTCTCAAACAATGTCGGACCAGTCATCGATGCAGCAGCCTTCAAGAAAATCACGTCGTACTTCGACGTCGCAAAAGAAGAAGGACGCATCGTCGCAGGTGGTACGGCTGACGATTCAACAGGATTCTTCGTCTCACCGACAGTCGTCGCGGACGTTCAACCAACGGATCGTTTGATGCAAGAAGAAATCTTCGGACCAGTTGTCGCCTTCACGAAAGCGAAAGATTTCAAAGAAGCAATCGATATCGCAAACAACACGGAATACGGATTGACAGGTGCTGTCATCACGCAAGACCGGACGAATCAAGAGTACGCACGTGCGAACTTCCACGTCGGTAACCTCTACTTCAACCGGGGTTGCACAGGCGCAATCGTTGGCTACCAACCATTTGGTGGGTTCAACATGTCAGGTACGGATTCGAAAGCGGGCGGACCGGATTACTTGACTTTACATCTTCAAGCAAAAACTACTTCAGAAATGTTCTGAAATGGTGTTTAATAGATGAAACGGGTGTGCGACCTGCACACCCGTTTTTCTTATATCACGGAAAAAGGGGGAGCAAGGATGAACGGAATGTGGTTCGCGATTTTGCTATATCTCGGCCTGATGGTCGCACTTGGCGTCATTGCGTATTATCGGACGAAGAACATGAATGACTATATGCTTGGAGGACGTACGATCGGTCCCGTCGTCACGGCGCTCTCTGCAGGAGCAAGTGACATGAGTGGGTGGCTGTTGATGGGTTTACCGGGTGCGATGTATGCAACTGGTCTGTCCAGTGGATGGATTGTCGTCGGATTATTACTTGGCGCTTATGCCAACTGGTTACTCGTCGCGCCTCGTCTGCGTGCGTATACGGCACATGCAGGGGATGCAATCACGATTCCCGATTACTTTGAAAAACGATTCCACGATAAAAGTGGTGTTTTGCGTACCGTTTCAGCTGGAGTTATTTTAATATTCTTTATAATGTACGCATCAAGTGGTTTTGTCGCAGGTGGTCGTTTATTCGAAGCTGTCTTTGGTCTTGAATATACAACAGGTCTTTGGATTCTCGCAGGCGTCGTCATTGCGTATGTCTTCCTCGGTGGTTTCCTTGCCGTCAGTTGGACGGACGTCGTGCAAGGGATGATCATGGTCATCGCATTGCTGATCGTACCAGCTGTCGCGCTGACTTTAAGTGGTGGGATTAATGATACACTGGAGACGATCCGGTCGACAGGCGGCTCGAAACTGGAACTGTTCAAAGGGACGACGACGATCGGTATCATCTCGCTTCTCGCGTGGGGACTCGGCTATTTTGGACAGCCGCATATCATCGTTCGTTTCATGGCGATTCGTAACTTACATGAGATGAAGTCGGCGCGTCGTGTCGGGATGATTTGGATGACGTTCTCGATCGTTGGTGCAATGGTGACGGGCTTGATCGGATATGCCTATTACACGCAACAAAGTGCGGGATTAAAAAATCCAGAGAATGTCTTCATTCAATTATCACGTGACCTTTTCCCAGGGTTCATTACAGGGTTGTTGCTTGCAGCCTTACTTGCTGCGATCATGTCGACGATTTCAACGCAGCTGCTCGTTTCTTCAAGTGCGGCAACGAATGATTTCTATCACCGTTTCTTTAAACGTGATGCTTCAGACCGTGAATTGATGTTGATGGGGCGTGCTATGGTTCTTGTCGTAGCATTACTTGCAATTCTCTTATCGTTCGGAGCACAGAAGTCGATCTTGACGCTTGTCGGATACGCGTGGGCTGGTTTTGGTTCAGCATTCGGTCCGGTCGTGCTGTTCAGCTTACTGTGGCGCCGGATGAACAAGACGGGAGCACTTGCTTCAATGATTACGGGATCTGTCGTCGTTATCGCTTGGATCCTCATTAACCAAAATGTAGATGGATTACCATCGTATATTTCGGAAATGTACGAGATGATTCCAGCATTCATCGCTTCGACGATCGCGCTCGTTATCGGTAGTCTCGTGACGAAGGAACCAAGTCAAGCAATCTATGATGAGTTCGATCAAGTACAAGCACAACTAAAAGGTGCAGAGCCTGAGCGAAAAATCGTCTAAATAACGGAAAGGGGTGTTTCCTGAGTAAAGGAGACACTCCTTTTTTTGTTTACTTGATACGTTATTATTTACCATAAACATATTTGTTGCGCTTACGCAAAATGAGCGTATAATAAAAACAAAAAGTGAGGTGAATGAGATGGTGACACAGCCACTTACACAAGACGTACCCAAAAAACGGACATATATCGGACCGGCGTTCGTTGCTGCCGTCGCGTACCTCGATCCGGGAAACTTTGCAACGAACATGACGGCAGGTGCTCAATATGGCTATTTACTGCTCTGGGTCATCGTTGCCTCGAACTTGATGGCCGTCGTCATTCAGTTCCTATCAGCCAAACTTGGAATCGTCAGCAATCTTAGTTTAGCGGAGGTGATTCGAGAAGAGTTATCGCCGGTCTATCGCTTCTTTTACTGGGTACAAGCGGAACTCGTCGCAATGGCGACCGATCTCGCGGAGTTCGTCGGAGCCGCACTCGGATTTCATTTACTGTTTGCGATCGACTTACGCATGGCGGCGCTGTTGACGGCAGTTTTATCATTCGTCATCCTCGGATTCGAGCAAAAGGGACTTCGACATTTCGAAGCCGTCATCGCGGTGCTCGTTTTAATCATCGCTGCTGCTTTTGCAATTGAAGTATTTGAAGTCCATCCGGTCTTTCGCGATCTATCGGCAGGATTGGTACCGGGATTTGAAGGTACGTCGAGTATCGTGCTTGCTGCCGGGATGCTCGGAGCAACCGTCATGCCACATGCGATCTATCTCCATTCCGATTTAACGAAGCGACGGATGGGACATGTTGCAAACAAAATACCGCTGTTACGAATCCAACGCTTCGATATTTGGGGAGCGATGCTGATCGCCGGAGCGGTCAACGGAGCAATGCTCGTCATCGCGGCCAGTGTATTTTACGGTACGAAATATCAAGCTGGTTCACTTGAAGCGATCTATGAGGGACTTCATGTCACGCTTGGTGGCATCGCGCCGTATCTGTTTGCAATTGCCTTACTCGTTTCAGGTCTTGCATCATCGAGTGTCGGTACGATGTCAGGTGACGCGATCATGCGCGGATTCCTCCATCTTCAATTGCCGTTGTTCGTTCGACGGACTGTGACGATGTTACCGGCGATTTTGTTGCTCTTCTCCGGTTTTGATCCGACACGAGCACTTGTCCTGAGTCAGGTCGCTTTATCGTTCGGGATTCCGTTCGCGCTAATCCCTTTGATTCGGGCGACAGCGAGTGAACGGTACATGGGGGAATATCGAAACAGTCATTTCATGAACGCGTTGGCATGGATCATCGTCTCGATCGTCATCGTCTTCAATATCTATTTACTCTTCGATGTCTTAGTATGAATATTCAGTATTTTTGTTTCGTCTGATTTAAACCGGGTATTTCATAACTAGAAGCTTTCCGCCCGGAAGCTTTGCTACCCCTATAAGGACGATGGTGCGGACCTCCCCCCGATGCACCATCGTCTTTTTTGTCTGGACAAAAAGTGCTATGATTAGAAATAGTGTAAAATATATCGCAAAAGTTCCGGAGGTGGAATGACATGGCAAAGATTAATGAGGAGCAAGTCCGCCACGTGGCGCATTTGGCACGCCTTGCCGTGACAGATGAAGAAGTAGCACAATTCACAGGACAACTCGAGAAGATTCTTGGGTTCGCTGAACAATTAAATGAACTCGATACGACAGGCGTCGAACCGACGACTCATGTCCTCGATTTAAAGAACGTCCTACGTAAGGACGAAGTACGTCCATCACTTCCGCGTACGGAAGTAGAACGACTCGCACCCGATTGGGAAGACGGACAAGTCCGCGTCCCAGCGGTGTTCGAATAAGGAGGAAATGACCCGATGTCACTTTTTGAACATGGTGTCAAAACATTACACACACTCATTCAGGATGGCGAAGTCAAAGCTTCTGAACTCGTCAAGGAATCCTTTGATCAAATCGACCGCGTCGACGGAAAAATCGGTGCGTTTCTCTCATTGAATGAAGAAGCGTTCGAGCAAGCGAAACGAATGGATGATGTCGCGAAACACGAAGCGAACCCACTGTTTGGTCTTCCAATCGGCGTCAAGGATAACATCGTCACGAAAGGAATGACGACGACATGTGGTTCGAAATTCCTTGAGAACTTCGTACCAGCACATGATGCGACGGTCGTCGAGCGTCTGCATGAAGCAGGGGCAATCACAATCGGGAAGTTGAACATGGATGAGTTCGCAATGGGTTCTTCAAACGAGAACTCAGCGTACAAACCGGTTCGCAATCCATGGAATACAAAACACGTTCCAGGCGGTTCTTCGGGTGGTTCAGCAGCTGCTGTCGCAGCAGGCGAAGTCTTGTTCAGCCTCGGTTCGGATACAGGTGGTTCGATTCGTCAACCGGCTGCCTATTGTGGTGTCGTTGGGTTGAAACCGACTTACGGTCTCGTCTCACGTTTTGGTCTCGTTGCGTTCGCGTCGTCCCTTGACCAAATTGGTCCGTTGACACGAACAGTCGAAGATAACGCGTATCTTTTGAGCGCGATCGCAGGACACTGTGAGATGGATTCGACGTCTGCGAACGTTGCAGCAACGGATTATACACAAGCGTTGACTGGTGATATCAAAGGTTTGAAGATCGCTGTTCCGAAAGAATACTTCGGCGAGGGTGTCAGTGAAGGCGTCAAAGCCAACATCCGTGAAGCGATCCAAAAACTCGAAGCACTCGGTGCAACGGTTGACGAAGTCTCACTTCCGAACTCGAAATATGCGCTTGCGACGTACTACTTACTCGCTTCATCAGAAGCATCTTCGAACCTCGCACGCTTTGACGGCATTCGTTACGGTGTCCGCGCGGAAGCGGACGCACTTGAAGATGTCTTCAAGTATTCCCGTTCACAAGGATTCGGAGACGAAGTCAAACGCCGGATCATGCTCGGAACGTATGCACTCAGCTCTGGTTACTACGATGCCTACTATAAAAAAGCACAACAAGCTCGGACGTTAATCAAAAAAGATTTCGAAGATGTCCTTGCGAACTATGACGTCATCATCGGACCAACAGCACCGACACCAGCATTCGAACTCGGTGCACAGCTCGATGACCCGGTCACGATGTATGCGAATGACATCTTGACGATTCCGATTAACTTAGCAGGTGTCCCAGCGATCTCGGTTCCAGCTGGATTCGTCGACGGTCTTCCGGTCGGCTTACAAATCATTGGAAAACATTTCGATGAGGCGACGATCTATCGCGCTGCGCATGCGTTTGAGCTTGCGACAGGTGGATTCGCGCTTCCGAAGTTATAAGGAGCGAATGTATCATGAACTTTGAAACAATCATCGGGATCGAGGTCCACGCCGAACTGAGCACGAACACGAAGATGTTCTGTGGTTGTGCGCGGGAATATGGCGCAGAGACGAACACGAAAACGTGTCCGATTTGTCTTGGACACCCGGGCGTCTTGCCGAAAATCAACGAAAAAGCCGTCGAACTCGCCGTTCGTGCAGCGATGGCACTCAACTGTCAAGTAGCCGATCAAACAAAATTCGACCGGAAGAACTATTTCTATCCGGATACGCCAAAAGCGTATCAAATCTCGCAGTTTGATCAACCAATCGGCTTTGATGGCTACATCGATGCGGAAGTCGATGGCGAAACGAAACGCTTCCGAATCGAACGTGTCCATCTGGAAGAAGATGCCGGTAAGATGAACCACACGGGTGCCAACCACTCGGTCGTCGACTTCAACCGGACAGGCGCACCGCTAATTGAGATCGTCAGTGAAGCGGATATGCGTTCACCGAAAGACGCAGTCGCCTACCTCGAACGTCTCAAAGAAGTCTTGCAATATGCAGGCGTCTCAGACGTCAAGATGGAAGAAGGATCACTCCGTTGCGACTGTAACATCTCGGTGCGTCCATACGGACAAGAGAAGTTCGGTACGAAAACAGAGCTCAAGAACTTAAACTCATTCGGAAACGTCTTAAAAGGGCTTGAGTTTGAAGAAGATCGTCACCGTAAACTATTGCTTGCGGGTGGTGTGATGCGTCAAGAAACACTCCGTTTCGATGAGACGAAAAAACAAACCGTCCTCATGCGTGTCAAGGAAGGGGCGTCGGACTATCGTTATTTCCCAGAGCCTGACCTCGTCAAGCTCGTACTGGATCACGATTGGAAAGAAGCGATTCGTGCCGGTATCCCGGAACTTCCAGATGCACGCCGTGTTCGTTATCAAGAAGAACTCGGTCTTTCAGCGTATGATGCGAAACAATTGACGGTCACACGTGAAATGGCAGAGTACTTCGAAGCGACACTTGCAGCTGGTGCAGAGCCAAAAGCAGCAGCCAACTGGACAGTCGGTGAGATCCAAGGTCACTTGAATAAATCGACGGAAACGTTCGAAACAGTCAAGATGACACCAGCGCGTTTGGCAGAGATGATCGACTTGATCGCAAGCGGCACGATTTCTTCGAAAATCGCCAAACAAGTCTTCACGGCAGTCATCGAAGAAGGTGTCGAGCCGCGTGCATACGTTGAAGCAAACGGTCTTGCACAAATTTCGGATGAAGGATTGTTGCGTGGTCTCATCGTCGAGATGTTCGAAGCGAACCCAGCCGTCGTCGAGGAGTTACTCGGTGGACGTGATCGGAAGAAAGGCTTCGTCATCGGTCAGATCATGAAGAAAACAAAAGGAATGGCAAACCCTGCTCTCCTTGATCAACTCTTCTACGAAGAGCTCGAAAAACTGAAATAAGTTCCACTTAAGATAGCGTCCGTCTCTCCCTCGCTGAGGTGAAGAAACGGACGCTGTCTTTTTTGGCTTTGTAATGTCTCGAGAGTTCATGTAGAATAAAACAGTTATGTATCAAATGAACGGTTGAGTCAAAAAGGAGAAAATCTTATGAGACCTAGAGCGCGCGTGATTTATAACCCGACTTCCGGGAAAGAGATGGTTAAACGAAATTTACCGTATATCCTCGACCGACTCGAAGCAGCGGGTTATGAGACATCTGTCTACTCGACGAAAGCGGTCGGCGATGCGACGTATGAAGCAGCACGAGCATGCGAAGCAGACTTTGATCTTGTCGTCGCTGCAGGCGGCGATGGTACGTTGAATGAAGTGATCAGCGGAATGGCAGCTTATAGCAAACGTCCAAAGCTTGGTGTACTACCTGTTGGAACGACGAATGACTTTGGTCGAGCGATGCGTATTCCATTGACGATCGAAGGGGCGATGGATGTCATCTGCACAGGACATACGATGCCGGTCGATATCGGTAAGATCGAAGGGTCGACAGGCGTCCATTACTTCATCAACATCGCTGGTGGCGGCATCATGACAGAACTGTCGTACGAAGTGCCTTCAAAGCTGAAGACGGCACTTGGACAGCTCGCGTACTATGTCAAAGGGATGGAGAAACTTCCGCAAATCCGACCAACATATGTCGAACTGGAGCATGAAAAGGGTATATTCAAAGGAGAAGTCATGTTGTTCTTGACATCCAATACGAACTCTGTCGGTGGATTCGAGAAGTTGTCACCGAACGCGTCACTTAACGATGGTCGGTTTGATCTCTTCATCCTGAAGAAATGTAACCTCGTCGAATTAATTCGTGTCATGCGTCTTGCCTTGAAAGGGGATCATTTCTCGGACCCTTGCATCGAGCATGTCACGACCTCATTCGTCCGTATGAAGAATACATCAGAGATGAGTTTGAACATTGATGGTGAGTTTGGCGGCATCTGCGAAGGTGAGATGACGAATCTTCGCTCTCATTTCGAAGTCATGACACCAAAGTTCCGGATCGAAGAAATGGAACAGATCAATACACAACTACAAGAAGCAGAAATGAACCTCGCGTGAAGCGAGGTTTTTAAGGAGGATATTCATGATTCCAGTACAAAAGAACGATGAACACGTCGTCGAGATCGTCGACCTGACACATGAAGGGTCAGGGGTCGCGCGCATCGATGGATATACGGTCTTCATCCCAGGCGCATTGCCAACGGAGCAGGTCAAGATCAAGATCACGAAAACGACGAAGTCTTACGGATTCGGTCGCATCATCCGTCAAAAGACGAAGAGTGCCGATCGTGTCGAGCCACCTTGCCCAGTTTACAACCAGTGTGGCGGTTGCCAATTGCAACATTTGTCATACGACGCAGAACTCAAGTTCAAGCACAACCGCGTTCGTGACGCTTTCGCGCGCCTAGCAGGCCTCGAGATTCCGGTCCACGAGACGATGGGTATGGAAGATCCATGGGGTTACCGCAACAAGGCACAAGTACCGGTCGCGTTCCAATCGAACAAATTGATGGCTGGCTTCTATCAAAAACGGAGCCACCGGATCATCGATATGGACTACTGCTTGATCCAAAACAAAGAAAACGATGAAGCTGTCCAAGCGGTTCGTAAAGTCCTCGCTGACTTAAAAGTCCCAGCATACGACGAGAAGAAAAAAGCAGGTGTCATTCGTCATATCATGGCACGTCATGGCTATCATACGAACGAGTTGATGGTCGTTCTCGTCACGAAGGTCAAACAACTTCGCGGTATCGATAAAATCGTCGAAGGAATCTTAAAGGCGTTACCGAACGTCACTTCGATCCAGCACAACATCAACCCGGATGATACGAACGTCATTCTTGGGAAAAAGAACGTCGTCTTGTACGGACCGTCCGTCATTCGCGATCAAATCGCTGGTTTGACATATGAGATCTCACCGCATTCGTTCTTCCAAGTCAACCCGTTGCAAACAGAGAAACTCTACGCGAAAGCGCTCGAGTATGCTCAGTTGACAGGAGATGAGACAGTCGTTGATGCATACTGTGGAATCGGTTCGATTTCATTGTCACTCGCAAAACAAGCGAAGCACGTCTACGGTATCGAAATCGTACCGCAAGCAATCGATGACGCACGCCGGAACGCACAAGCGAACGGGATCGAGAACGTGACGTTCGAGTACGGTGCAGCTGAGAAGGTCATGCCTGATCTCGTTAAAGCAGGTATCCAACCGGACGTCATCGTCGTCGACCCACCACGTAAAGGCTGTGACGAAGAGTTCTTACGTGCTGCAGCAGATGTCGCACCGAAGCGGATCGTCTACGTCTCATGTAATGCGTCGACACAAGCACGTGACGCGAAGTTGTTGACGGAGCTCGGTTATACACTCGTTGAAGTGACACCAGTCGATATGTTCCCACATACGACACACGTTGAGAGCGTTGCCTTGTTCGTCCGTAACTAAATCGTTTTGAATGCCTCTTTCCATTAAGGAAGGAGGCTTTTTTGTCTTTACGCTTAGCAATTAATGGGTGGGAACAAAAAATGAGAAACGGCTTTATTAAGCCATTTCTCATTTTGATAATCGTCATTCTGTTTCTGTTGTTTCATCCTCAATCGTTGACTGTGCTGTGCTCGGGAACAACTCAGCAAGAACACGTTCACTTGCTGTGCCGTCATCCAAGCTACAGAACCGTTCGAGGAAGCGATCATATTTTTCTTGGTAAGCGACAGACTTCGTATCAATCTGTTCGATATAATCGATGACTTGATCCGTTTCTTTTAGGAGTGGTCCCGGAACGACTGCTTCGAAATCGAAGTAGAATCCACGTAACGTCGATGCATATTTCTCTAAGTCATACGTAAAGAAGATCATCGGACGTTGTAAGTGCGCATAATCGAAGAAGACAGACGAATAGTCGGTGATTAGCACGTCACTGACTAAATACAACTCTGCGATATCACCGTATGACGACACGTCATAGGCAAATCCTTCATGTCCACTGATGTCCATGTTTTGTGCAATCAAGTAATGCATCCGGAGTAAGACGACGTAGTCGTCACCGAGTCGGGCTTGCATCTCGTTCAAGTCGAGTTGGAGATCAAAGCGGTATTTTCCACGCGCAATGAACTCGTCATCCCGCCATGTCGGTGCGTACAAAACGACTTTCTTGTCGGCTGGAATATCCAGACGCGCTTTGATTTCGCTGATTAAACCAGCTTGATCGTCCGCATACAAGAGATCGTTTCGCGGATAAC
>NZ_DJUM01000038.1:108979-109572 GCF_002440475.1 Exiguobacterium sp. UBA6282
GTGTTGAAGACCCAGTACTTGGCACGTGCCATTGCTTGGTAGTACGCGAAGCTGTTTTTGAGCACCCAGTTTGGACAAGCTTCCTTGACGTCATCTGAAGGTTCTTTCGAGAAAATCCAGACGAGTTCAAGTTCTGGGCGTTGTTCTTTTAATTTCAGGTAAAGCGCCTTTGGATTATCAGAATAGCTCCGACCGAGGAAACTCTCAAATAAGACGAGGTTCTCTTTGACCGGCATCTTTTGGAACAGGCGATAGAGCATCAGACCGTTCTTGATCTTTTTACGTCGTGCCGTCCGTAGCGTTCGTTTTGTCTTCACGGCAGTGATGTATGAACGGAACATGAAGTAGGAACCCGTCGACCATGCTTGTAGATACTTACTTCGTGTCTTCGTCCGTCTTAAATCGTAAGCTACATGGCGGAATATATCTGCCTGCTGACTTTTTGACGTGCTTCGTTCAAGCAACGCACGACCACGTTTTGAGATGAATCGTTTGTACCATGTATTCAAGAACTTTTGAACAGTGTTATCCATCGTATGCGCAGATAACATACCATAGATCCGTGAGATATCAGTCAATGTCGTGATATCGCG
>NZ_DJUM01000042.1:0-6284 GCF_002440475.1 Exiguobacterium sp. UBA6282
CTCTTCAAACGACATGGTAGGGCTGAGTTCAACTGTCAACGGTTGAAACGACGCACGCTGTTGCTTGAACGCACAATTCATCGTGATGCGCGTCAACCATGTCTTAAAATACGAAGCATCCCGTAAACTCTTTCGCCCACGCCATGCCCGGTACGCGACCTCTTGGACGTTCTCAAGCGCTGCCGTCTCCTCTTTCAGATAAATGAAGGAAATACGGTACACATAGTCTTCTTCTGCGAATAAAGCTGCTTCAAAAGCAGCATCGGATAATGCTGTACCTGACTATCGAAACACATCGGCATCCCCCTTTTTGGCAATCACTCCCCTATTAGATACGCGACACGTTTAAAAAGTTTCATTTTTTCAAATTTTTCTTATAATTCCCTTTTCTTGAGTGAATGAATTCGATAGGATGGGAAACAGAGAGGATGATGAACGTGTACAAGAAACTCATTGCTTTACCGGAGCTTACGCATCTCGAAGGGGCGGTCTCCATCCACCAGCAAGGTGAACAAATCTTTAGCCATGCTGACGGATTCGCGCATCGGGGCTACCGCGTATCGAATACAGAAACGACACACTTCGGCATTGCCTCTGGTGCAAAACTTTTCACGGCGGTCTCCATCTTACGGTTAGTCGAGGCAGGAAAGGTAGCACTCGCCGAACACGTCGCGCCGATTCTACCGGACATAGGAATCGATCTAGACGGTGTGACCGTGCATCATCTGTTAACCCATACATCAGGCATCGGTGATTATTTTGACGAAGCGACGATGACCGATTTCGAGGAGGTTTTTCAAGATTTCCCGATGTACCGTTTGCGTCGTCCCATCGATTTTTTACCGTTGTTTCAGGATCAAAAAAGACTGTTCATTGCAGGCGAACGTTTTCATTACAACAATGCGGGATACATCCTGCTCGGTCTCGTGATCGAACAATTGACGAAACAACCCTTCTCGGATTACGTGACGAACGAATTATTCGCTCGTGCGCAAATGACACAGTCTGGTTACTTCCGACTCGACTCGCTACCGGCAGATACAGCCATCGGTCACATCGAGAATGAAGACGGAACGTGGCGAACGAATCACTATGCGTTACCGATCATTGGCGGACCTGATGGCGGCGCCTTCCTCACAGCATCAGACATGGAACGTTTTTGGCGAAGTCTTCTGACGCATCAGTTGCTGTCCGAATCGATGACCACGCAACTGTTTCATCCCTACGTCAAAGTCAACGATGTTGCGTCTTATGGTTACGGCGTCTGGCTGAAACGACTCGATGCCATGCACGAGAAGTGGCACATCATGGGCTATGATCCGGGTGTCAGCTTTCATTCCGCCTATTATCCACAATCGGAAACGATCGTCACCGTCTTATCGAATACGTCTGACGGAGCCTACGCGCTCGTTCAGGCTATCGAACAACTTTTACTTGAGAAAGGAATCCATACATGAACCTTTATATCGCTTCTCGCTTTGATCACACGTTGACCGTCCGCTGGCTCCGCGATGAACTCCGCTTGCGTGGACACGATGTAACATACGACTGGACGATGAATGATCGGGCAGAGGATCCCGAAGCATTACGAAAGATCGGTCTTGCTGAATTCGAAGCCGTGCAACGAGCGGACGCCTTCGTCCTCGTGTTACCAGCAGGGAAAAGTAGTCACGTCGAACTCGGGATTGCGCTCGCGACGAATCGCCCGATTTACTTATGCATGCCGGATGCGACCTACTTCACCGGACCATTGGCCAGTACGTTTTATCATATCGGACGGACGACTCCTTGCTTCGGAACGAAAGAAGACTGGCTCGCGCAGATTCTCGCCGCTCGTTTACCGGAAGAACAACTGACGTCATGAGGACCGTCCTGTTGACGATTGGACCGACCCATGCCGGGAAAACGACGTTCGCACGACAGCTTGCTCAAAGTCTACCAGCAAGCCTTGTCATCGATCAGGATCTTCAAGCACGTTTTTTGCTCGAACATTATCCAGACTTCGTTCCAACAGAAGGACCGAATCAGATTAAACATGACTTGACGGGATGGTTGATCGACCAGGCAATTACGTCCTCCGTTGAGACGATCATCTTATGTAATGCCAACACCTCGCGGATTGATCGGAAACAATTATTAGATCCATTCTCCCGTTCGACGTTCCGCTCGATCCTCGTCTGGTTCGATTTACCCGAAGTGACAATTGCAGACCGACTGACTCACTCCAAACGCGATGGACGAGAAATTCGTGGCGACTCGTTGTACTACGACATCTATCAGCGGCAACGAATCGAGCCGCCAGTTTCCGGTGAAGCGGACAAAATCGTTCGTCTTCGTTCGACGGAAGACGTTGACACATTCCTCGACCATGTCACGAATCCGACGCTTGATGCTCTCTTCGATGCGGTGTCGACTGATTGAAGAACATGACAATCGTGCGTAAAGCACCCGCTTCTTCATCAACGCATGCAAAAAGACTAGCCGATATGTAACCGATTACAAAAGAAAGAAGGAACACTCATGTCTGAAGAACAACGATTGACTGGCGGAAATGTCTCCGCTGTCTATCAAAAAGGTGAGCATGTCTATCGCTCACAAAAAGAGAACAGCAACAACGTCCAACGGTTATTGCGCCACTTAGAGACTAAACGCCTATCCGGTGTTCCCCGCTTCGTCGGCATCGATGAACAAAATCGAGAAATCCTGACCTTCCTCCCCGGTGAGACGGCAGACTATCCGCTAAAAGCATACATGTGGCAAGACGATGTCATAAAAGACGTCGCGCGATTAATGCGCAAGTATCATGATGCTACAGTCGACTTCGAAATCAGTGACTGGGAGCCATTGATCAACACCCCTATTCCATACGAAGTCATCTGCCACAACGATTTTGCCGTCTACAATACGATTTTTCAGGATCAAAAACTGAGTGGCGTGATCGACTTTGATTTTGCAGCACCCGGACCACGTGCATGGGACATCGTCTACGCGCTCTATACGTTCGTCCCGCTCAGCAGTAGACGGCAAGCACCTGACGGATCCGTTCTTGCCTATTCACCGGAGCAAGATGACACACGTTTCGCCAAGCGAGTGAGTCGGTTCCTTGATGCGTATGGCTATGAAGGACCGCGTTCCGAACTCCTATCCATGTTATTGTTACGCGTCGAAGCCCTCTATCTGTTGATTGATCAAAGAGCTGCGGACGGTGATGCTGCATTCATCAAGATGAAAGAAGAAGGTCACGACACACATTACCGCGCGGAATACCGTTTCATCGCGGAACATGGTCCGAAATGGTTCATCGATAAAGATTCATCAGAAAAATAACAGTTTATCTTTCACGTTAGATGTCCGTGATCTTCATAGAGGAGTGATTTCCCGTGAAAACGATTGATCTTGATTTTTTACTGACGACTGAAGAATACGAACTTGAACTGGATAAGATGTCGCTAAAGGTAAATGATCATTATGCGATTGATTTCTATTTTTATGGAGCTGACGAAGCGTTCAAGCTTATAATCAACGATCCTTCGCGTGATTACTTTTTGATGCGTTTTGAAAAGTACGCCGTCTTCCTAGGAACGTTACAAGAGCATGGCATCATCGACGAGAAACTTCGGAAGCCGTATCCAGTCGTGAAGTCATAAGAATCGATGTTCGGTGATTTTGCTGCGAAGTTTATGAAAACGGACGAAATCTATACTGAACGGGGAGACTTGCACTTATTTGCCGTCAGGACACATGAACAGGATTTTTACATTTTGTCCTACAGCGATCCGATCGTCATTGATCATATGGCGAAAGAGGATTGATTGAACAGCAGTTGTTACATCATAAAAAAGGAGGATGAACGTAACTTGAAAAAATCATTGATATTACTTTTAACTGCTCCACTTCTGTTTTTGTCTGCTTGTACAGAAGATCAAAAGACAACACAACCCACTACTGAACTGTTATCAAAGAGTACAAAAGTAAAATCCGAATCTGTAAAAATCGATGCCGAAAGTAAATTGAACATTGTTTTTCTTTATGAACCATACAAACAATATCTACAATCGTCCTTAAAAAACAATGATCCTGAAGAAGATAAAAAAAATTATGCGAAATATGTCTTAAGCTATATCGACAAAATCGGGGAAAAGGAGCAGTTTGCGACAGCCGACTTGAAAGGTTTCCCGATGTTGCAATCAACCGTGTACGAACAAGAGCTACTCGACAAAATCGAGAACTTGATGAAACAACAAGATGACATTACAAAAATCATTAAAAAAAATTACATCGCTTCTCATAAGATCCTTCCCAAAAAGAAAAGTACCATCATCGTCGCTCCGGTTAATCCTGAATCCTCTTTCGATCTTCAGTCAATGAAAGGTGTTACAGGAGCAGCCTATAAAGATGCATTCATTCTCTATCTGGATACAAACTACGATAAAGACATCCTGGCATATTCGACGGCACACGAATATCATCACTTAGTCCTCAAGGATACACCTGATTTTAGTTTAAGTACGACTCTTAATTCCGTCATCGTCGAAGGAAAAGCAGATGCCTTTGCCGACCGAATCGTCAAAGGCGTCTCGCCTCCATGGAATGTCGAAATGGATGAAGCAACGAAGAAACATGTCGTACATCTGGTCAACAGCTATGAAGTATCACAACTCGACTTCGTCGTAGGTAACGAAGAAAAAGAGATTCCTCGCTGGAGTAACTACATTTTGGGGCGTGATATCCTCAATCACTATTTTGAGTCGCATCCAGATCAGTCCATTGCTGACTGGACCTATACGAATCAAACAGATATCTTAAAAGGGTACACGTATCAAAAGATTCTTGAAAAATGAGGTGCTTTCATGAAATACATATGTCCCGTCTGCGGATATACGCAAATGGACGACGTTGCTTATGACGAAAATGGTGACGCTTCGTTTGAAATTTGTTCTTGCTGCGGCTTTCAGTTCGGAGTAGACGATAATGTCGAAATCGAGGACGGTATCTTTTTATCGAGAAGTGAGACACATGACTTGTATCGCTCAAACTGGCTCAAAGAAGGTGCTAAAGTCTTTAGCCCTTATGCCTTTGAGCCTGGTACAGGAAAGGGTGAACCTTTAGCGAGAACGGCTTTGAAAAAACAATTACGAGCAATTCATATCAGACTAGAAACATAAAAAAGGAGCGCCGCTTTTCACGATGACTCGTGTGAGTTCGCGCTCCTTTTTTATGTCATCATGCTCGAATCTCGTGCATCATCAACATAATTGTCATGCTAGTTCCTTGATCCGGATGATTTTCAATCGTTACCTCATCGTCAGGTGAAGCGATAATTCGTTTGAAGATCGGCGGACACGCCAAGTAAATCAAGGACAAGTCGAAGTAATTTCTTCGTCCACTGTCGTTCCTGAGAAGTAGAAGAATATTTTTAATGTCTTCGACTCCACTACTCTTTTCGTTCCTTATGCCTCTCATCGTCCTAAAAAGATGGTGGTATCGATTCACAGGAGCTTCAGCATGATTCTTCTACTAATGCATAGCCATTTCTTACGTCTTCGTTTCATTTTAAATATCTCCCTAGATTGAGTTTAATCCAATCTTAGAGAGAAGTTATAAGAAAAACATAAATGAGTAAGGATTTCGAAAATAAAAACACAATAGACAAAATTTTCTAAAAATAATACACTATATTTAACCAAATTATGTAAAAGGAGTGGTCACATGAATATTACCTTTCAAGATGTTTCGCACTCGTTCGAGCGAAGCGGTGTCCGGACCGATGTCTTGCATCAACTAAACGTACAATTTTTGCAATCGGAAGTAACGGCACTCGTCGGTCCGTCCGGGTCCGGAAAATCGACGTTCCTTAGTCTCCTTGGTTCGCTCGATCGTCCGTCGTCCGGTCAGATTCTCTATGACAGACAGGACATTACGTCTTGGAAGAACAAACGGTTATCACAATTTCGATCGCAAGAGATTGGCTTCATCTTCCAGCAGTTTCATCTCCTACCGTCACTGACGGTGTCTGAAAACCTAAAGGTCGCCTTGTTAAAACAAAAGACATCGTTTAATCAAGACGAGCGAATCCTCGAGCTGCTCGATCGGGTCGGACTCGACGACAAACGAAATGCTTTACCTGCTCAACTATCCGGCGGGCAGCAACAACGGGTGGCAATCGCCCGCGCCTTGTTGCATCATCCGCAATGGATTCTTGCAGATGAGCCGACTGGTAATCTTGATTCCATGACCGGTGACGCGATTTTTGAACTGTTGCTAGAACTGCATCGTGAAGCCAA
>NZ_DJUM01000042.1:6323-7058 GCF_002440475.1 Exiguobacterium sp. UBA6282
TGTGGCGTTTTATTTGTCACACACGACTTAGAACTCGCCGAACGCGCTGACCGAATTCTCTTCATGCAGGATGGTCGGATCGTCGAAGACCGCCGAAAACGCACGGTGCAAAGTGTCTAAGTACTGTTTATGAGGAGGTGTCTGCGATGCAAACGTTTCGAAGCAAACTGATTGCGAGTTTCATTGGCTCTATTGTCGTTTTTCTATTGTTGTCCGTATCGACGCAGTCTGCGTATGAAGCGTTTCGGAATGCGGACTTCTTGGAACAAGAGACGACGATTGTGCGAGATTGTAATCATGATGACTTATCAAAACTTATTTTCAAAAAAAATAGTTGTACATTCGATAATACGATCGACGAAAATTCCGACGGTGAAATTTTAGGTGGTAGTACAGGAAAAACGGAAAAAACGAATGGGACAGCACGTGGTAAAGCCAATCCTTCAAAGTCGCCCGGCTTTTTGGAATCAGCAAAAGAAAAAGCGAGTTCTAATTTTCCGGTGTTCTTTGTCGTAGCACTTCTTGTAACAGGTTGCGTCATTTGTTTCGTAATCAAGAAACGAAAGCGATCTATAGGAAAATATACTCTCGAAGCTACGGATACTATACAAAATCAATCTAGCCTTCCTTTCAAGAATAGAACGTCTAAAGCAACGCAAACAAATTCCACACCACCTGAAGAATCATTACGCTTAATGTTATTTGATTTTAATCAACGCTTACCACGCGCCCTCA
>NZ_DJUM01000005.1:0-82518 GCF_002440475.1 Exiguobacterium sp. UBA6282
GAACCTGTTCATCTAATGCGTACAATAACTGTTGCCCCGTCGTCGCTCCAGCGTATGCCGTCCGGTGATGCAACGTTCCTCCGAAGCGTCGGAAGTCGAGTAACCCTTCCGGTGTCCGGTTGAACATGACACCCATGCGGTCGAACATATGGATGATCTTCGGTGCTGCTTCCGCCATTTTTTGAACAGGTGGTTGATTTGCGAGGAAGTCTCCACCGTATACCGTGTCATCGAAATGCTGATATGGTGAATCCCCTTCCCCTTTCGTATTGACTGCTCCGTTNNCACAAACAGAGTGTGAGCGTTTGACGGGTACGAGTGAGAATAACTTAACTGGTACGCCTTGCTCTGCTGCTTTTATCGTAGCCATCAGACCGGCAAGCCCTCCGCCGATGATGACAAGATTCTTGTTCGCCATGTTGTCAGTTCCCCTTTCCTTACAACACGCCTGCAAACGTTAAGATCGAGCGTACGCCTACAAACGATAAACCGATGAATACGAGTGCTGCCACGTAAGACATCGCCCGTTGAGATGCTGGTGACTGCGTGATTCCCCAAGTAATACAGAACGTCCATAGTCCGTTCGCGAGGTGGAATGTCGTTGCCAAGATCCCGACGATATAGAACGCTAACATGAATCCGTTATCGACGATGTTCTGCATCATGCTCGCATCAACTTCTGTTCCCATCGCAGCGGCAATCCGAGTCTCCCAAACGTGCCATGTGATGAACACGACGAGGAACACTCCGCTAAACCGTTGCAAGACATACATCCAGTTCCGGAAATATGTATATCGTCCTGTGTTCGCAGAACCCGTGAATGCGATGTAAACACCGTAGACACCATGCAAGATGATTGGAATGAAGATGACAAAGATCTCTAAGAACAATCGATACGGAACGCTCCCCACAAATTCCGCGGCCTTATTGAAGTCTTCCTCACCACGTACGATGAAGTAGTTCGTCGTTAAGTGCGAAAGTAAAAATAACCCGATTGGAATGACGCCGAGCAGTGAGTGTATTTTACGACTCACGAAATCACGATGATTCGCCATCCAAATCCCCCCTTTTGTTTGCCAATCAACCGTTGGCGCATTTTGGTAGAAAAGCGCTTTCATAAGGAAATTCGTCTTTTCATCACTTATTCTACTCCTGTCCTTTTTAGAAGACAACCCGAGCCGTTGCATTTAACTGCAAATTTTTTCAGGAAAACAATGACCTGCTAGAATCATCTCGGTATAATGGTTGGCAGATAGGAGTGAATCATGATGGATGTTACACCAAACCAAACACCACTTTTCGGAATCGAACTGATCCGGGATTATGTGTTAACCGATCTTCTAGGATCGGATTATCGGCAAGTCATCTACTGGGCAGGTAAACGTCTCGCGCGTCAATTCCCTGTCGTGGATGAATCTGAATTGGCCTCATTCTTTGAACAAGCCGGTTGGGGAATGCTCGAAATCAAGAAACGTAAAGGAACGGTCATCTCGTTCGTACTGTCTCCTCCTGATACGACGAGAGATGAACGGCCACAAGGCTACTTTCAACTCGAAGCCGGTTTCCTCGCTGAACAGTTTTCTCGTTTTAACGGATGTGTTGCGGAAGGATATGCTGAGACGAGTAAAGAGTTTGTTCAAATCACGGTCCAAATCGATCCAAAAGATCCACTCGAACCAATCGGTCGAACTTTACATAGAATGTGACAGGAATCTTTATTTTCAACATCGAAATAGATTCATGAAACTTTTTGTAGCAAGTGATCGTAAAATCATGCGTACACAAATTGCGAGGAGGAACTTTACATGTTCAAAAAACTAGCAGCAGATTTAACGGGATTCAGTGATATCGGACAAGTCATTCATCCTGATGATTTCGACAAGGCAGCCGCTGACGATTATGTTTTACATGAAGACGGCGAAAAAATCTATTTCTTGATCAAGTCCAAATCTGACGAGTATTGCTTTACGAACTTAGCCTTGATTCACCTTGATGGAGAAAGTGCTGTCAGTTCAAAACGTGTACTCTACCGCTATCCATATGCACATTATCCAATTCGCCACGTCATGTTCGAAACGGCCGGAACAGTCGACCTCGATGTCGAGATCAAGTTCGAGATTGGTGGCAAACATTATTCGATCGACGTTGATAAAAAACAACTGGAGCATGTAAAGGATCTGTATAAGACATTACTTGCCATCGCTGAAAAACAATACGAAGGACAAAAGATGCTCGAGTTCGCGAATAGCTCATTAAATCATTCGGTCACGATTCTCGGTGGTCTTCGCCAAGGCGACATGAATGTTCCGCAAACATTCAAGGAGTTGTCTGAACAATCCTTCGAGTGGCTTCAAGGTCACTACCATCAGTGGAACCAGCGTGATTTCGGTTCGTACTACGAGAAGTACATCAACAACTAATGCCATAAAAAAAGCCGCTCTCTTCACGAGGACGGCCTTTTTTCATTCTTCATTCGCTTGGCTTAAATACTCAGCAACGGTTTCCGCTAATTTCACAGGCAATCCTGCCTCAGCCAACTGTTCGATCGTCGCACGTCTTAGACTACGCATCGACCCGAAATGACGGATCAGCTGTTGGCGTCGTTTTGGTCCGACTCCTGGTATCTCATCGAGCAAGGAACGGGTCATCCCTTTCGAACGAAGCGAGCGGTGGAATGTGATCGCGAATCGGTGGACCTCATCTTGCATACGCTGAAGTAAATAAAATGCACTTGAGCGAGGGCTGAGTTCGATCAATCGCGCATCTTCTCCAAACAACAACTGACTCGTCCGGTGTTTGTCATCTTTTTTTAATGAGCCGACCGGCAGGGATAGGCCGAGTTCATCTTGAATGACTTCTAAAGCAGCATTCAACTGTCCGACTCCTCCATCAATCAGGACGAGATCCGGAAGGCGCGCTCCCTCAAGTAACAAGCGTCGATAACGCCGACGAACGATTTCCCGCATCGATTCATAGTCATCCGGTCCTTGAACCGTCCGAATCTTGAACTTCCGGTATTCTTTTTTCAGTGGTTTACCGTCTTCAAAGACGACGAGCGCCGAAACGGCATCCGCTCCTTGGATGTTCGCATTATCGATGATCTCGATTCGGGACAATGGATGAACATTGATTGCATCAGCGAGTTCTTCTACTGCCTGAACGGTCCGTTTCTCATCCCGCGCGAGTAGTTCGAAACGTTCCGAAATCGCGTTTTCAGCATTTTTCGTTGCTAAATCAAGTAATTTCCGTTTTGATCCTCGGACCGGAACATGAATTTTGATCGAGAGCGCCTCTTTGAGCAGAAGTTGATTAACGAGTGGTGGTACATACAGTTCACTTGGTTTGATGTTCTTCTCATAGAACTGGACGATGAAACTCTCGAGTTCCTCTGCTGGTGTTCCGTAGATTGGGAAGAGCGAGACATCACGTTCAATCATCTTTCCGCCGCGGAGGAAAAAGACTTGGACACACATCCAGCCTTTATCAACGTGGATCCCGAATACATCGCGTGATGTCAAATCTGCTGTAATCATGTTTTGCTTGTTCATGATCGACTCAATGGCTCGGACCTGATCCCGTAATTCTCCGGCACGCTCGAATTCCATCGTCTCAGCTGCTTCCGCCATCTTGTGCTTCAAGCTTTCGACGAGTTCCTTCGTGTCTCCGGACAAAAAACGTCGAATTTCCGAAACGAGCGCTTTTTGTTCCGACTCGAGATTCGGTATTTCGCATGGACCGAGACACTGACCGATATGGTAATACAGACAGAGCTTCTTCGGCATCGGCTGGCATTTGCGTAGCGGATATAAACGATCTAACAGACGTTTCGTTTCGTTCGCTGCATATGCATTCGGGTAAGGACCAAAATAATGTCCGCCATCCTTCTTCAACTTACGCGTCGTAATCAAGCGCGGATATGTCTCATTCGTAATCTTCAGATAAGGATAGGATTTGTCATCCTTCAACATGATATTGTACTTCGGATCATGTTTCTTAATAAGCGTCATCTCAAGCAATAACGCTTCTAGTTCACTCGCTGTAATAATGTATTCAAAATCACGAACTTCCGCAACGAGGCGTTCCGTCTTGATATCATGTGCTCCTGTGAAATAGGAACGGACACGGTTCTTGAGATTTTTTGCTTTTCCGACATAAATGACTTCACCAAATTCATTTTTGTGTAGATAACATCCCGGCTCATCAGGCAAAAGGGATAATTTCGCTTTGATATGTTCTTGATGTCCCAAATAAATGTCTCCTTTCACCGTTTTTAGTTTTATTCGTTCGGGTAAATACCATACATTGATTATGACATACGGAGGATGAAAAATGCGTACATATGATTGCATTGTGATTGGAACAGGTTCCGCTGGAAATCAAGCGGCTTATAAATTTGCTGAAAAAGGACTACGTGTTGCCATCGTTGAAAATTTCACGCCGGGGGGCACATGTGCCCAACGTGGGTGTGACGCTAAAAAAATTCTGCTGACGGGTAGTGAGACGAAGGATGCGGTCGAGCGCTTGCTCGGATATGGCGTAAAGGGATTAATTTCAATCGATTGGCGCCAGTTGATGGAGCGCAAGAATGAATACACGCGCGCCATTCCGGAACAAACACGAAAACGATACGAGGAGACGGACATCGACTATTTCCACGGCGAACCCCGCTTCGTCTCTTCACACCGTCTCCAAATTGGTGAAGAAGAAATCGAAGGGAAACAATTCCTGATCGCAACTGGTTTACGCCCTCGCGAGTTATCTGTACCCGGTAGTGAACGTTTTATAACGAGTAATGAGTTTTTGGAACTAAAAGACCTCCCACGTCGACTCGTCTGTATTGGTGGCGGGTACATCTCGTTCGAGTTCGCGCATCTTGCTCGGATTGCTGGTGCAGACGTCACGATTGTTTTACGTTCTAACCCCTTAAAACAATTCGAGAGTGAACTCGTCGATGTCTTACTCGATGCTACGCAAGCACTTGGCATCTCGATCATCAAAGAAGCAGAGGTCGTCGCTTACGAAGAGGAATCACTTCGTTTATCGAACGGTGACGTGTTGAAGACGGACGTCGTCTTGAATGCGACTGGACGTGTCGCAAGTATCGACCAACTCGGACTCGAAGAAATCGGTGTTTCCCATAATGAAAAAGGAATCCATGTCAATGCGTACCTGCAGTCTTCTGTCGAACATATCTATGCCGCAGGAGATGTCGCTGTCAGCGGGAATCCCGCGTTGACGCCGTTTGCTGGAACCGAAGGACGACTCGCTGCCGATAACATGCTCGAAGGGAATAACCGGAAACTGGAACTGCTCCCTGTACCTAGCGTCGTATTCACTGCGCCGAACCTTGCCCTCGTCGGTGAAACGGAAGTTTCCTTAAAAAAAGCAGGTATTCCGTACCGTGGTCGTTTGATTGATACGTCCTCTTGGCAAACAAACGCACGCATCAAGGATAATTTTGCTCGGGCGAAAGTGCACGTGGGGGAAGATGATCAAGTACTAGGCGCACACTTCATTGGTGTCAATGCGGCGGAACTCGCAAACTATTTCTCGTTTGCGATGCAACACCGGATCCCTAGTACTTCGATGCAACAGACTGGATTTGCTTACCCGACACCTGCTTCAGACATTGCTTCGTTATTCGAGGATTGATAGGAGGCTTTTTGATGATTCAATACGGCTATACGATTTTATACGTTGAAGACACTGCACGGACGCTGACATTCTATCGAGACGTTCTTGGCTTATCCGTCAAAGCGGAGCACGGAAGCTACATTGAGTTCGAGACCGGTCAGACAACACTTGCCTTCAATACTCGTGAAGACGTGCAACGGTTGATTCCGGATTACACGATCCCAAGCGGAAAAGCGCAGCAGACGTTAGAGATTGGTTTCGTCACGGATGACGTCCCTACGCTTTTTCAAAAGGTGGAAGCTGCCGGATACAAGACCGTACTCACGCCTGTTGAAAAACCATGGGGGCAAGTCGTTGCGTACGTGCTTGATCCGGATGGTCACCTCATCGAACTTTGCACACCTATGTAATCTAAAAAAACAGACCGTTCTGCCTGTGCAGAACGGTCTGTTTTGATATGCAGGAAAGAATTAGTTAGATGTTTCAACGAATTCTTTAAGTGCGTCTTTTGGCATGAAGCCCATTGTTTTGTTGACAGGTTGTCCATCTTTGAAGAGAACGAGTGTCGGGATACTTTGAACTTGGAATGCTCCAGCTACTTCTGGGTTTGCATCTACGTCAACTTTAACGATTTTTACATCTTGCATGTCAGCATCGAGTTCTTCAAGAACTGGTGCGAGCATACGACATGGTCCACACCATGTTGCCCAAAAATCAACAAGGACGAGTCCTTCTTGTGTTTCTTCTTTAAATGATTGGCTAGTTGCGTGTACGATTGCCATTGATCATAACCTCCTAATGAGTAGATCAACCCGTTAAAAAAATGGGTGATCTCTTTATTGATTCGAGTATATCATAGCAGTCTCTTCCAACAAACGAAACTGCTCACGTGAAGAATTCGTAAAAAATAACCGGTACCATCTGCATGGCACCGGTACATTCACTCATCCGTGAACAAGCATTTTTTTGAATTCAGCTGTCAATAGTGGCACGACATCGAACAAATCTCCGACGATGCCATAGTCCGCGACAGAGAAGATGTTCGCTTCCGGGTCCTTATTGATCGCAACGATCACTTTGGCATTTGACATCCCTGCTAAGTGTTGGATCGCACCTGAGATCCCACACGCGATATAAAGATCCGGTGTAACGACTTTACCTGTCTGACCGATTTGAAGCGCATAGTCGCAGTAATCCGCATCACAAGCACCACGCGAAGCACCCACTGCTCCTCCGAGGACATCTGCTAGTTCTTGTAACGGTGCGAAGCCGTCCGAACTCTTGACGCCTCGTCCACCTGCGACGATGACTTTTGCCTCTGATAAATCAACACCACCTGTTGCTTTACGTACGATGTCTGCGACGATCGTCCGTAAATCCTTCAGTTCAACCGTAACCGACTCGACCGTTCCTTGTGAACTCCCCGTTTCGAGCGGATCGATGTTGTTCGGACGGACCGTAAAGAGTGTCTTGCCTTCTGCGACTTTGACTTTCTCGAATGCTTTCCCTGAGTAGATCGGTCGGATGAAAGTTGCTTCCGCGCCTTCCCCTTCAATCGCCGTCACATCACTGATCAAACCGGCTTGTAGTTTTGCCGCGATCTTCGGTGATAAATCCTTACCGAGCGACGTATGACCGAAGACGAGCACGTCGGGTGACGTCCGGTTCATCAACTCGAGGAAGACTTGTCCATAACCGTCTGGCGTGTAGTGTAGAAGACGCTCATCCTCGACGACGAGGACTTGGTCCGCTCCGCGTGATGCTAATGCGTCGGCATCCTTTGCGACATCGTGTCCAATCAGGACCGCGATGACTTCATCCGCGACACGTCGCGCTGCTGCGATTGCCTCAAACGACACATTCCGTAAACTGCCATCCCGTGATTCTGCGAGTACTAATGCTTTTGTCATTCGTTTCTCCCCCTTAGACCACTTTTGCTTCGTTACGTAATAATGATGCGAGCTGCGCGACTTGCTCGTTTAGTTCACCTTCGAGAATCTTACCGGCTGCTTTGTTCGGTGGTAAGAAACGTTCAATCGTCTCTAGACGTGGTGCGAGTTCATCTTCATCGAGTTCAAGATCATCGAGTTCGAGTTCTTCAAGCGGCTTCTTTTTCGCTTTCATGATCCCCGGAAGACTTGGATAGCGTGGCTCATTCAGTCCTTGCTGCGCAGTCACGAGTAACGGAAGTGTTGTTTCAATCGTTTCTGTATCCCCTTCAGCGTCACGTGTCACGACAGCCTTCGTGCCGTCAAGTTCGAGTTTTGTGATCGTCGTCACGTAAGGAATATCGAGCAATTCTGCGACGCGTGGTGCCACTTGACCACTTCCGCCATCAACTGCGACGTTTCCAGCGATGATAAGATCGACTGTCTGTTCTTTTAAATAACCAGCAAGTACTTCAGAAATCGTGAAATGATCCGCCTCTTCGATGTCATCCTCAATCGAGATGCGTACTGCTTGATCCGCTCCCATTGCGAGTGCTGTTCGTAATTCTTTGTCCGCGTCTTCCGGACCGACCGTCACGATCGTCACAGTTCCCCCTTGTGCATCACGGACACGAATCGCCTCTTCTACCGCATATTCATCATATGGGTTAATGATGAACTCAGCCCCATCCTCATCGATTTGACCATTTTCGAGTTGGATTGCTTCTTCCGTATCGAATGTGCGTTTCAACAGTACATAGATTTCCATCTCATGCTCCCCCTTATCGTCTATTCACCATCATTCTTTGTATCCGCTTACATAATTGTTGTCATGAAAAGGGCTTAACTCAGCCCTTTGATCAACATCCGATGGATCCCGTCGCGTGTCTCAAGCAACTCATATTTGAATCCACTTGCCATCCAGCTCGTCACGACCTCATCGATTGTTCCGAAGATCATCTGACGCGCTAATCGATAATCGAGTTCGTTTGAAAACTCGCCTGTCGTCATCCCGTGCTTGATGACACGGTCAATCAGATGCAGGTACGGTTTCAAGACGGCGGCAATGTTTTGGCGCATGTCTTGATTGGATTGACGTAGCTCGATTTGCGTGACGACAGCCAAATCATAATCAACGGATAATTGCTCAAGATGTGCCTCGATCAATGCGGCCAATTGTTCTGTTGCTGACGTGTGATTCGCGATTTGTCCTTCGGAATATTCGATGAAGCTTCCCATTTTCGCTTGGAATAGCGAAATCAGCAGGTGTTCTTTATTCTTGAAGTACAGATAGATCGTTCCATCCGCAACACCGGCTTCCTTTGCGATGGCGGTCACCTTCGCTCCATGGTAGCCGTTTTTAGCGATGACTTTTACGGCGGCATCAATGATGCGGTCACTCTTTGACATTGTTCGTTTCATTCCACTATCTCCTAACGCATAAAATGAATGATGGTTCATTCATATTTATTCTATCATGCCATTTTGTCCTGTCAACTGCTTTCTTCGAGTTGTTTGGCACGTTCTTCTTCAACAAGAACACGACGGAGAATCTTCCCGACGAACGTCTTCGGTAACTCTTGTCGGAATTCGTACTGCTTTGGCACTTTAAATGACGCTAACTGTTTACGACAGAATTGATCAAGCTCTTCTTCTGTGACCGTCATCTCATCCTTGACGACGATGAACGCCTTGACGGTCTCTCCACGATAGGCATCCGGAACACCGATGACGACGGCTTCCTTGACGGCCGGATGCTCGTACAAGATTTCTTCGACTTCACGTGGATAAATATTAAATCCGGAAGCAATGATTAAATCCTTTTTCCGATCAACGATCCGGAAGTAATGATCTTCGCCGATATAGCCAAGGTCTCCCGTGTGCAACCAACCGTTTCGAAGAACAGCTTGCGTCTCTTCTGGTCGTTTCCAGTATCCTTTCATGACTTGCGGACCTGTGACGATGATCTCACCGATCTCACCAGGAGTTGCGGGTGTCTCTCCATCCGCTTGGACGATTTTCGCTTGCGTATCGGGTACCGGAATACCAACCGTTCCAGGAATCCGGCGATCCCAGATACAGTTTGTATGCGTCACCGGACTCGTCTCAGACAAACCATATCCTTCAACGATTCGTCCGCCCGTTAATGCTTCGAATTTTTCCTGGACTTCGACCGGCAGTGGAGCTGAACCTGAAATACAAGCTTCGATTGAAGACAGATCATATTTCTTTAGCTTCGGATGGTTCAACAGACCGACATACATCGTCGGTGCACCAGGGAACAGATTTGGTTTTTCCTTATGAATCATTTTCAATACTTGTTCGATGTCGAATTTTGGAACGATGATTTGCTCATAGGCATTAAAAATACCGAAATTGAGGTTACATGTCATGCCATAGACATGGAAATACGGAACGACAGCTAACAGTTTTCGTCCATCTCCCCGCTCATATTTATAAAACCATTTGTCGATTTGCTCGACATTCGCACTCAGGTTATAGTGCGTCAGCATGACACCTTTTGGAGCACCTGTCGTTCCACCCGTATATTGAAGAACCGCGACATCTTCTTTCGGTTGAATCGCAACCGGTGTAATCGGTTCATAACCACGTAGCGATAAAAATGGAATCGAACCCGTCGTATCGATGACGATGTTGTTATCTTTCCGTGCTTTAATGGGATACAGTTTATTTTTAGGGAAGGGAAGATAATCCGCGATGCTTGTTGTCACGACCGTTTTGAGTGCCGTCGCCGCTTTGACGCGAGATGCTTTCGGATAAAGTAGGTCGAGGGTCACGAGCAGATGTGCACCTGAATCGATGAGGATCTGTTCGAGTTCACGGTCCGTATAGAGCGGATTCACCTGCACGACGATTCCACCAGCATAGAGGACAGCATAATAACTGATCATATACTGGGGACAGTTCGGTAACATCAGTCCGACACGATCTCCTTTTTTGAGGCCATGCTCTTGAAGTAAACTTCCGAGTGCATGTGCTTCGTCGCACACTTCACGAAACGTCATACGTTTCCCTAAGAAACTTAAGGCACGTTGTTCTGGAAAATCAGTCGCTGCCTCATCAAGTGCCTGATAAAGAGGTATTTCTCGGTAATCAATCGATACGGGTACTTGCTTTGGATAATCAGATAACCAAACGGATTCCATACGTTTCCCTCCCTGATAATGAATTACTATTCATTTTCATTATACGTTGATTTGAATTCGACATGCCAGTAAAATCCAAAAAAAGAAATTGAATCTGCTTGTTTTTTTGGTTATTTCAATCAAAATTTTAATACTAAAAAAGCAGCACCTCCCTTTCTCGATTTCCGAAAAAGAGAGGTGCTACTTTTGAATCCATATTACCGGGAGGGATATGTGAATCCTTCCCCGATGACTTCTCGCACTTTATGAATGACGACGAAGGCGCGGGGATCCGCTGCTTCGACGATTTGTTTCAACGGTGCCAGTTGTCGTTTATCGACGATCATATACAACATGTCATTCTTTTGTTTCGTGAAATGACCATGACTGTGGATGACAGTTGCGCTACGTCCGAGCGTCTCCGTCAGAATCGTCGCGATTTCTTCTTGGCGATGGCTAATGATCGTGACCGCTTCGCGGACATTCAATCCTTCACTGACGAGATCAATCAAATACGAACCGATGATAATCGCAATTAACGTGTACAGCATCGTCTCTTCTCCAAATAGAAAACCTGACGCACCGACAACGGCGACATCGATGATGAACATCGAGACTGCGATACTGAGATTCAAGTATTTATTCATCAGTCGAGCGATAATGACACCACCGCCCGTCGTTCCTCCCGCACGAATGACGAGTCCGATTCCGACACCAATCAAAATACCCGCATAGACCGTACCAATCAAACGGCTATCCGATGATGTCGCAAGGTTTGCTGTCGAAGAGAGGACAAACGATGTGACGGCGACTGAGATGACTGAGTAAAGCATCGTCTTCCGGCTAAGGAATCGATAACCGACAACGAACAGCAAAGCGTTCGCAAGCAAGGAGACAAGTCCCGTATCCCAACCGTAAAGATAGTAGAAAATGACCGTGATCCCAATCAATCCACCTTCTGAGAGATCATTTGGAATCGTAAAGTAGTTGATTCCAAATGCGAGAATCGACGACCCGATGATAACCCAGAAGATGTCCTTCCAAGAAATCAATTGCATCGCCTCAAAAGCACGGCGTCTCGTTTCTGTCGTTGTTGATGTTTTTCGTACGTTCATATGCGTTCCTCCTTTTTTGATTAGGCGTGGCTCAATAAAAATTCCGTACTGAAACGATGTCAGTACGGAATGATCACACGGTAAGACCGGTTCTTTTAATTAAATACAATCCAGAGGATACCGACAACCAAAAAGGCGATCGAAACCCCGAACATGATTTTCGCTAAACGTTCTAACACGGATTCACCCCACTAACGCTGATCCGATGACGTAGGACATGCCGATCGATAAAGCGCATGAAATGATACCGACAGCAATGTTGCCATTCTCGATTTCACGGTCTACCGGCAAATTCGGTGTCAGGAATTCAAAGATCCAATATGTCGATATCAACAATAAGAAGCCAAAGGCACTTTCAAGAAATATCGACCCGACTCGTTCTTCCCCTTGAACAGCGAAATGAACGATATTGGCGAGTCCGATGATTTTTCCACCTGTTGCTAACGCAACGGCGATGTTGCCACTCTTGATATGTTCCCAGTTTTTATACCGGGTTGTCAACTCAAAAAGTGCAAGCCCCAAAATGATCAGTAATCCCGCGACCGAATAGAGCGCTGTCGTATAGACATAGACGTTCTCAAAAATGTTCATCTTGCTTTCCTCATTTCAGTTCGATGATCGTCACACCGTGTCCGCCTTCACCTTGACCACCTAACCGGTGACCTTTGACGTGACGATGACCTTTCAAGAATTCTTGGACACCTTGTCGCATCGCTCCCGTACCCAAGCCATGAATGACACGGATGTGGTCGTAATTCGATAACAAGGCTTGGTCCATGAAGCGTTCGAGCTTCGATAACCCTTCTTCGACACGCACGCCACGTAAATCCAGTTCAGCCGAAGGTGTCGATTGTTTCGTCACACTCGTTCCACCAGAGCGCCCTTTCGCTTGTGGACGTTTTGGTGTACTGCCAACCTTCGCGAGATCTTCCGGTTTGACGTTCACCTTCATGATGCCGACTTGGACGGTATACTCCCCGTTCGCCTGTTGGTTGATAATGTAGCCTTTTTGATTGAAGGTCGTGACTTTAACTTCTTCGCCTTTATCAAATCGCGGCGTTTGGTCGTATTTTGCTTTTACTTTAGCTATCCGCTTCTCTTGCAGACTCGGCTTCGCGTCTTCGAGTCGCTTCCGCGCCTCGATCAGTTCATGCTCTTTGACGGCACCAGCGTCTCGTAATTCCTTCAGACGTTTGATGACGCCTTCTGCTTCTTTTTGAGCGCGTTCGACCGCACGTGTTGCTTTTTCTTCCGCTTTTGCCAGAATTTCGTTTTTCTCTTCCTGGATCTCAGCTTGTTCTTGCTCGAACTGCTCTCTCTCTTCGACAAGTCGTTTTTTCTCTTCTAACAACTGTGCCTCTAACGTTTCAGCCCGCTGTTTCGCTTCTTCTAATCGTTCGATCATCGTCTCGACAGACTGTGCGTCGCTACCGATCTGACCACGTGCCGCGTCGATGATCCGGTCCTCGAGTCCAAGACGTTTTGAAATCTCGAACGCATTCGAGCGTCCAGGTACACCGATGAGTAAGCGATAGGTCGGACTGAGTGATTCGACATCGAATTCCATCGACGCATTGACGACCCCTTCTCGGTTATAGCCGTACGCTTTTAATTCTGAATAGTGCGTCGTCGCTGCCACACGTGCTCCGCGTCGCTTCACTTCATCAAGAATCGCGATTGCTAGGGCAGCCCCTTCTGTCGGATCCGTTCCCGCACCTAACTCATCGAACAGTACTAGACTCATAAAATCGATTTTTTCCATCATTGAGACGATGTTCGTCATGTGTGAACTAAACGTCGATAAGTTTTGTTCAATCGACTGTTCATCCCCGATATCGGCATAAATCGCATCAAAGACACTGAGCTCCGTCTCATCTGCAGCTGGCACGTATAGTCCCGATTGCACCATCAATTGCAAAAGACCGATCGTCTTTAAGGTAACTGTTTTACCGCCGGTGTTCGGACCGGTGATGACGAGTGACGTAAAATCCCCACCCAGTGATACGGTAATTGGTACGACTTCCTCTTTCGGGATGAACGGATGCCGTGCTTCCTTCAGAATGATATGGCGGTTTTCGTTCAAGCGTGGCTCGACCGCTCCAATCTGATGACCGTATAATGCTTTTGCCATGATGAAATCAAGTTCTGCTAATACATCCAGATTGATGCGTAGCGAATCACCAACGCTACCGACAAGTGCCGATAGTTGTGCAAGAATTCGTTCGATTTCCGCCCGTTCTTTCAAACGCGCTTCTTGAATTTCGTTGTTCGCAGAGACGACAGCTTGCGGTTCGATGAACAACGTTGCTCCAGAAGCCGACTGATCGTGGACGATTCCGCCGAACGCTTGACGATATTCTTGTTTGACCGGTACACAATAACGATCGTTTCGCATCGTCACGATGGCGTCAGACAGCATCTTCGCTTTACTACGTAAGACGTTATCGATTTTTGAACGAACTTGTCCTTCGAGCGAGCGTAACTGACTGCGTAACGCTCGTAATTTATCACTCGCTGAGTCTTGGACAGTCCCTTGATCGTCGATGGCATGGCGAATCCCCTGTTCGATCTCGACGAGCTTCGTGATTTGCTCGATTCGACTATCAAGGCGCGGTAATCGTAGATCCGCATGGTCTTCGTGTAGCCGTTCTTGGAACGCCTTCACTTGACGTCCCGAGTAGACGACGTCTGCGACGGCTAGAAGTTCACTCGTCGAGAGGACAGAGCCAATCTCTGCCCGTTTGACTTCACTTCGGACGTCCGTCAATCCACCGAACGGATAACGGTCACGCAACCGGTAGACCGTCGTTGCTTCCGTCGTGACAGCTAACAGTTCCTTGACCTGCTCGAAGTCTTCCGCCGGACGCATTGCCCGGACGAACTGTGCTCCGAGTGAACTAGCCGTGAAGGCGAGCATGTTTTCTTTTAACTTCTCATATTCTAAAACGCGTAATGCGTTGGCATTCATTTAATCCACTCCTAAACGTTTTCGACCGAAGAATTCGAGTGCTTCTTCAGCAGACCACGTATTGATGACATCAGACGCCTCCAAATAAGCTTTACGAGCATGGAGGACTCCAAGTTTCATATCTTCTAACATTTCTGGTCGGTGTGTATCCGTATTAATTAAAATCTTCACGCCGGCAGCCTTCGCTTTCGAAAGCGAACTTGCCGTTAAATCAAAACGTGCTGGATTCGCGTTCATCTCAAGCGCTGTTCCTGTCTCCGCTGCTAGTTCGATCAATCGATCGACATTGACGGCGTATCCTTCTCGTCTTCCAATGATTCGTCCCGTCGGATGAGCAATCAAGGAAACATAAAGATTACGACAAGCATTCTCGAGCCGCTGCATGATCTCTTCTTCCGTCTGATCGAACTTCGAGTGGATCGAGGCGATGACATAGTCCATTTCTTTTAAGAACTCATCTTCATAATCAAGTGATCCATCGGGCAAGATATCCATCTCGACACCACATAAAATTGTCATATCGGGATGTTTCTCGCGTGCCGCTTCGATTTCAATACGTTGTGCACGCAGACGTTCTTCCGTTAATCCATTGACGAATTTCATATATTTACTATGATCCGTGATCGCCATCCATGTATATCCGCGTGCAGCACAGGCATCGACTAGTTCTTCAACAGACAACGTACCATCTGACCATGTCGTATGCATATGAACATCGGCTTGAATATCTTGTTCCGTCAAGAGACGTGATAAATCTTGCTCGAATTCATGACGTCCCGCTCGTAATTCAGGCGCGATGAACGGTAAATCATATCGCGCAAACAATTCTTCTTCTGTGTTCGGTTGCACTAATCCTTGCTCGGTCTCGACACCATATTCAGAAATACTCTCTCCTCGCTCTTTTGCGAGTTGGCGCATCCGGACGTTGTGATCCTTCGAACCCGTAAAGTGATGTAATGTAGATGCATACGCCGCATCATCCACGATTCGGAAATCAACCGCGATATAATGAACGTCTCGTTTTAAGATGAGCGATACTTTCGTACTGCCAGCTGCGATGACTTCATCGATGAGCGACAGTTCTAGAAGCTGCTCCTTGATTCGTTCCGGTTCATCCGTTGAGAGAATGAAATCAAGGTCCTTACACGTCTCTTCTGCTCGACGGAAACTTCCTCCAACTTCAAAACGAATGATTGCCTCAAACGATGCAAGTGTCTGATTCAATTCAGCGACGATCTTTCGCATGACACCGTATGGTAATCGCTCCGGTCGTGTTTCAAACGTTTCAAGTGCTTTAACGTACTTCTCGACCGTCTTCTTGCCGAATCCAGGCATCGCTTCGACTGTACCATCTGCTAATTTCTCTGCAAAGGAATCTGCATCAATGACGCCGACTTCATGCAGTTTAGCGAGCTTTTTTCCACCAAGACCCGGAATCTTCAATAAGGCGATCAATCCTTCTGGCACTTCTTGTTCGAGTTCTGTCAGTGCCGTGCTCGTTCCCGTTTCCCGATATTCCTCTAGAACAGCAGCCGTTCCTTTTCCGATCCCCTTCATCGCCGTGAAATCCTCGATCGCCATGAAGTCAGCATCGGATGCTTCGAGAATACTTGCTGCTTTCCGAAAAGCATTAATCTTAAATGGATTTTCCCCTTTGACCTCTAGGTAGACCGATATCCGTTCCAAATGACGCATCGCATCTTGAATCGTACGCATGTGCAGTTCTCCCCTCAAAAAAAGCTCCCAATCGTGGGAGCCTGTTTATTTTATCAATCCAACTTGATCCATCAGCCAGTTCGCAAGAAGCGGGGTGTGCTGGATAATGAAGCTTGCTAAACTCGAGTCCGCGATCGCATCCTGTATCGATTGGATTGGAACGAATGCCGCTAAGAACAAGAGCAGGAAGATGAAGATGTACATCTCGATGAAACCAAAGACGCCACCTAACAACCCTTTGACTTGTTTTAGAATCGGGACATTCGTCAACGAATCAAACATCGACAATAAGATCGATAAGATGATTTTTGTACCGAAGAACAGGACGACGAACCAAAAGGCTTTGTAGAACACCTCATCGAGTCGTGCTGAACTTGGAATGGCGAACATCGTCAAATCGATTCCCGCATCATCCAGTGTAGACGGATATGGTACCCACAATCGGAATTTCGTAGCCAGTTCCTCATAGAACGACAGTGCAACGATGAAGGAAATGATCAGACTGAGCAAATGACCGGCCTGCAACACAACTCCCCTTCGGACCCCTGTCATGACACCTAAGGCGAGAAGTAATAAGATAACGAGAGAAATCATAGTTTATAGTTCACCCAAATTCTTTTTAATTTTTACATAATCACTACCAATATTAAGCGCCGCTAGGACGGCGATTTGACGAACGTCGAGTTGTGGTGCTTGTTCTCGGATTTCTCGAATCTTCGTATCTACGAGGAGACCCACTTCGCGTACGTGTTCTGGCGACTCCGTTCCGACAATCGTATAATCATTGCCTGCGATATGAATCGTCGTCCGGTTCAACCCTTCTGAATCAGCCATTTTTCTGTCCTCCTCATACTTTGCTTCTTTCATATAGTACCATCATTTTCGTTTTAGGAAAAGAAGTCCCCCATCGGTCTTAAGGATGGTATGCTTAATCCCGGAAAGGGAGGTTATCCTATGGGAACGACCGTTTTACGCTTATCTAAAGAAAAACAGGACTTAGTCATACAGAACTTCAAACAGAACGAGACGAAGTCTCCTCCGTATGCCCGTTTTGCTGCTAAGATTCCTGGTTGTGTCATCACGATTTATAATTCTGGAAAAGTGATGTTTCAAGGACCGCAAGCCGAAGCTATCGCTACACGTTTCGGTACGGCTTCGCCGACTAAGTCGAAAGAACCACTTGTTTCAACGTTACCGAATGGTTTTTCGGAATGGTCCGTCGTTGGTAGTGACGAAGTCGGGAAAGGCGATTTCTTCGGTCCACTCGTCGTCGCCGCTTCCTTTGTTGATCGAAAGCAGATCGCACTTCTTCACGAACTCGGTGTCCGAGACTCCAAACATTTGAACGATATCGAGATTCGTCGAATTGCTCGCGATCTCCATGCTGTCATTCCGTACACATATCGTATTCTACATAATCCAGAATACAATCAGATGCAACGGTCGATGACTCAAGGAAAGATGACTGCCCTGATGCATAATGATGTAATCGAGCGGCTTCTTGACCAACTGGAGACGAAACCAGAAGCGATTTTAATTGATCAGTTCGCCGAAAAAAGTGTCTATTATAAACACCTATCTGGTGTCGTGAATCCTGTTCGAGAAAATGTCTACTTCTCGACTAAAGCGGAACAACTTCATGTTGCCGTCGCTGCTTCATCCATCATCGCTCGTGCGATTTTTCTCAAGGAAATGGACAAGTTAAGTGAGTCAACAGGTGTCGTCATTCCTAAAGGTGCTGGCGCCAAGGTTGACCAAGTCGCGGCTTCACTGATTTTACGTTATGGCTCTGACAAACTGCGTGACTGGACGAAAGCTCATTTTGCGAATACAAAAAAGGCACAACAATTAGCTACGAAACGAAACCGACCATGACCCTTGCGGAATGGTCGGTTTTTAAATGACGGATTCTCCTTCAGACAGCCGTTCTAGTTCCGCAAGCAGTATATGTTTTTCATTAAATGGAATCGTTTTAGTTCCGATTCGTTCCACCTCATCATGCCCTTTTCCGACAATGACGACGCGTTGCCCTCGATGTGCGAGATGCGCGGCTTGTACGAGTGCTTCATGACGAGACGTGTGACACCCAATTAACCGCTCTTTCGGAACATCAACAATTAACTCATCGATGATCTGATTCGGAGCCTCTGATCTCGCATCATGAACAGTTGCTATGATATGTTCGCAATATTTACTTGCGATTCGTCCCATCTCCGCTCGTTTTGATCGGTCACGCTCTCCAGCTGCACTCAAGACAATCGATAGCGACTCGCCTATATAAGTAAGTGCCTGTAAACATTTTTCTAGACCATCTGGGGTATGCGCATAATCGAGATAGATTTCGCAAGAAGTCCATTCCAGTCGTTCAAGTCGTCCTTTCGGTAACTCCAGTTCTGGAATATGACGAATCAGTGCATACAGATTGGCATTGCCTGCCCGCAATAATCCCATTGCTGCCGCTAAATTCGCCGCATTGAATTCACCAAGTAAAGCTGTCGGTACACGTGTCGTCGTCTCATCGATCCGGACATTGATGGTGTCGGTCAGCCATTCGACTGCGATTTGTGACGTCCGGTGTGGTTGCGTCGTATACCAAATAACTGGTTGCAAAGGTGCGGCATCTCGCATGACACGACTCCAACCGTCTTCTCGATTTAAGACGATGTTCTGTCCGTTTGACGCAGCAACTTGTTGAAATAACAAAGCTTTCGTCTTGGCGTACTCTTCCATCGAATGATGATAATCAAGATGATCATGCGATAAATTCGTAAAGGCTGCCGAATGGAAGGAAACTCCCTCGACTCTCCCTTCAGCGAGCGCATGAGAAGACACTTCAATAATACAATCCGTCACGCCTTGTTCAACCATCTCGAACAATAATCGATGCAGAATGATCGCTTCGGGCGTCGTATTTGGCGTCTCGATGAGTTCTTCATCGATCCGTGCACCGACCGTGCTGATCATGCCGGCTTTCACACCAGTCGCCCGAAAGAGATCGTACGCTAATTTCGTTGTCGTCGTTTTTCCGTTCGTTCCTGTTACACCATAAACACGCATTTTTTGACTCGGTTGATTATAAAAGCGATTCGCGACTTGACCCGCAAGTCGTTTTGTATCCGATACGATGATGATAGGAACTGGACAGTCGGGAAACGGCCGTTCAGCCAAAATTGCCACAGCTCCATTTTCGATTGCTTGATTGATATAATCGTGACCATCAACGGTGTAACCGTTGATACAAATAAACAGTCCATTCGGTTTGATTTGACGTGAATCGGTGGCGATATTCGTGATCAATGGATTGATTGCTTCATTTATAGGAATTGGCAATAATTCAGTCAGAAGCTTCGCTAGTCGATTCATGATGTACTCTTCCTTTCTTCTCTCTATGTCCAAATAGTACAGTCAACTTATCGTAAGAGTAAGCACTCGATGTTTTAAGTTGAACAAATACCCTTTTACGGAACATACCCCGTTCGAGCATTGCTTAATCTTTTTCATTTAAGAACCTCATTCCTGTTAATACATGCAAGAAGTTTTTTCATCTTGCACCTCTCACCCAGCTTTGATACACTCTTAAGGTTAACTAGTTAACTAAAGGAGAAATAAAAATGCTTTATACCCAAGAAGATGTCCTCGGACAATTATCCAAAGTATCACGTCTCGTCAAACGAGAAGTTGATGCTACCTTAGCTCCATATTCCTTACATACGGGTCAATGGGCGCTATTGAAAGCAGTTGCGTTATTACAACCTGTTTCACAAGTTCAATTGGCACATTATTTGATCATCGAAAAACCAGCTGTGACAAAAACCGTTTCACGTCTTGAGACACTCGGATTCATCACTCGAACGAAAGAAGGACGAACACACTTCGTCTCGTTGACACCTTTAGCCATCGAACGGTTCGACCAAATCGACGCTGCTGTC
Source organism: Exiguobacterium sp. UBA6282 (assembly GCF_002440475.1). NCBI lineage: Bacteria > Bacillati > Bacillota > Bacilli > Caryophanales > Exiguobacterium > Exiguobacterium sp. UBA6282. Next base: position 20,437 of record NZ_DJUM01000005.1, read on the forward strand.
CAAGAGACACATCAACGATTACTTGCCACCTTCCCCCTTACCGATCAGCAACAACTCGGTGAATGGATGACACACTTACTCACTCTACATCGACAGGAGGAATCCTCATGACCACTCGATTATTTTCACGTCATTACGTCATGACGTTGGTCATCAATCTATTGCTCTTCATCACGTTTTACCTACTCAATGCCTCACTGCCTTTACTGGCTGCTAAGCAGTTTCCAGTCTCTGCTTCAGCACTCGGATGGATTGTGACGAGCTTCATCCTGGCAACGGTCTGTTCTCGTCCATTGATTGGTCACTGGTTGGATCGTTACGATTTGAAGCGCGTCTTGATGATCTCTGCGACTCTCTTTACAATGATGAGCATTTGTTACCTGCTCGTCCTACCTCTGGAATCATTCTTCTATTTGATCATCATCCGTATCATTCATGGTTTTAGTTTTGGGATGTTGTCTTCTTCAATCAGTCTCGCTGTCACGACATTGATCCCAAAAACACGTCAAGGCGAAGGTATGGGATATTTTGTACTATCGATGAACTTGGCATCCGTTCTTGGTCCTGTCATCGGTCTAACCTTTATTCAAGAAAAAGCCTTCGCTCTTTATTTCGTCACGGTTGCTGCCTTAGCCATCATCGCCTTATTGTTAATGATGCGTCTGCCACTAACAAGCCAACATATTCCAAGCACATCCGCATTTCGTCTAAGCCAGTCTCTCTTTTTATCGCGTCCACTTTTGTTAGTAGCGACCCTTTTGGCAGGCGTTGCAATTTCTAGTACTTCAGCGTTCATTTCACTGTATACGGACTCGATCGGACATGTGGCATATGCTTCTTATTTTTATGCGTTAGTTGCTCTTGGAATGGTCGGGATTCGACCAATTGCCGGAAAACTGTTCGACCAGCGGGGTGCCGCATTCGTGTTATTGCCATCGTTTGTTCTTTATATGATTGGCTTTGTCATTCTCGGCATGTATCCTTCTTTTGCCGGTTTATTGACTGCTGCCGTCATCATTGGTGTCGGTTCGGCGTCTATCTTCCCGGGTCTTCAAACCGTTCTCTTGAATTTCGCACCTCCCGCACAGAAAGGGAAAGCCATCTCGACCTTTTTCCTTGCTTACGACACGGGCTTCGGAATCGGTGCCTTGATTCTCGCCACAGTCGCAAGCGGTATCGGCTATTCGAATATGTTCTTATCCTGTAGTCTAATCGTTCTCGTAAGTGGTCTACTGTACTTTATCTTTACGAAACGACAAGCTACATCATCTGAAGCAGAAGAACTAGCTTCTTAAATCTATCTCGTCAAACGAAAACAGCCACCTTCCTCTAAGAGGAAAGCGGCTGTTTTTTTCATTCTGATTATGCACGAAGTTCCGCATTGAAAGTTTCTTTCACTGCATCAACGACTCGCTGTTGCGCTGTCGTAATCTCTTCGTCGACGAGCGTCCGTTCTTTGTTTTGGTAACGAAGAGAAAAGGCGAACGATTTTTCATGTTCTCCAACGTTCTCTCCCGTATAGACATCGAATAATTCGATTGCCTGTAGAAGTGGACCGGCCGCCTCCGTCATGACATCGACGATTGATTGTGCCGTCACTGATCGCTCAACGACGATTGCTAAGTCACGTGTCATCGATGGGAAACGTGAGATTTCCGAGTAGACCTGTTCTTCCTTCGAACGCAATGCCATTGCCTCTAACTCGAAGACGTACACTTCTTTTAGACCATACTGTTCTTTTGACAGACCAGGATGCACTTGACCGACGAATCCGATTGCTTCTCCATCAAGCAGAATACGTGCCGTCCGCCCTGGGTGCATCGATGGAATGCTCGCTGCCTCAAACGTCAACGTGATACCAGACGCAGATGCGAGTGTCTCGACGATTCCTTTCATGACGAAGAAATCTGTTTTAACAAGTGTACCATGAGCACGGTGTTGTTCTGATACACCAACTGCGACGCCACCAATCATTTCTTGTTCGATTGGAAGTGTCTCAAGTGAAGCATCTCGTTGTAGATAAACACTACCGAGTTCATAGAACGCGACATCTGCATGCTGTCGAGCGACGTTATGTTGTGCGACTTCAAGGAGTCCGGGAATGAGTGATGTCCGCAATGTCGAACGTGCTTCACTGATTGGCATCGCCAGTTTGACTGGATGCAGATCTTCCCGTTCATTGAATTGCATCGCGCGTTGCTCGCTCGTCAATGAATACGTGATTGCTTGTGAGAGACCCGCTCCCTGCAATGTCCGGCGTAAATGACGACGATGGATGTTCCGTTTTGGTAAGAAACCACGGCTCGCTTCAGACGGTAAGCTTGAAGTCAGTGCATCATATCCATAGAGACGTGCGACCTCTTCCGCTAAATCAGCCGGAATTTTCAAATCTTGGCGGCGAGTCGGTACGCTGACCGTCAAGGCATCCCCCGATAATTCAACACCGAGACCAAGACGTTCGAGTAACGTTTGCATGACCGTTCCTTCAATTTCCATACCAAGACGATGATTGATGTACGAGACACTCGCTTCAATCAAATGATCGTCAAGCTCGAGCGTTCCGGCTTGAGCGACACCGGCTTGAACCGTTCCACCCGAAAGTTCAGCAATCAAAGCTGCAGCACGATCGAGTGCTAACAAGACACGACGTGGGTCGACACCTTTTTCAAAACGCGCACTCGAGTCAGAACGGAGTCCAAGAACACGGCTCGTCTTCCGGACAGAAATCGGTGCGAAATAAGCAGACTCTAAAATGATCGATGTCGTATTTCCGTCCACTTCGGTATTTGCTCCACCCATGACTCCAGCAAGCGCGACCGGGCGTTCACCGTCTGTGATGACGAGCATCGAAGAATCAAGTGTCCGCTCGACTTCGTCGAGCGTCGTGAACGACTCTCCTGCGTGCGCTTGACGCACGACGATTTGTTTCCCGAGTTTTTCAGCATCGAATGAATGAAGCGGCTGACCTGTTTCAAGTAAAACGAAGTTCGTGACGTCGACGACGTTGTTGATCGGACGAATGCCGTTCGCGATCAAGCGGTTTTTTAACCAAGTCGGTGATTCTTGAATCGTCACCCCTTGGATTTCTCGAGCCGCGTAGAACGAGCAGTCTTCTGAATCAAGCGTCACTTCTACTGTCGTCGCTGGCTCTGCTTCGTTGACTTCAACGACCGGGAAAGTCGGTGTCGTGTCATAAAGCGCGGCCACTTCGTGTGCGACACCATACATGCTGAGGCAGTCCGAACGGTTCGGTGTTAATCCAAGCTCGAGGATTTCATCACGTAGACCGAGTAACTCCAAAACGTCTTGTCCTGGTGTGACTGGTTCACGGAACGTATGGATTCCGTCCTGCTCATCTTCTCGGATATATTTCTTTTCGAATCCGAGTTCTTCGAGTGAACAGATCATCCCTTCCGAGACGACACCGCGCAATTTGGCACGTTTAATTTTAATCCCTGGCAAGCGAGCTCCGACACGCGCGACGATGACATCTTGTCCTGCTTCGACGTTCGGTGCACCACAAACGATTTGAACTGGTTCGTCTTGTCCGATGTCAACTGTCGTAACGTTTAATTTATCTGCTTCTGGATGTTTTTCTTTCGTTAACACACGTCCGACGACGATGTTGTTTAACGCTTCATCCCGAACATCGACGCATTCGACTTCGATTCCACTCTTAGTAATCAAATCAGCCAGGTCTTGTCCTGATGTATGACTGACATCCACATATTCGTTCAACCATTGTTTTGAGACTAACATCTGCGTTCCCCCTTAAAACTGTTCGCTGAAGCGAACGTCATTCGTATAGAAGTGGCGAATATCATCGACACCGTATTTCAACATGGCAATCCGTTCGATGCCCATTCCGAATGCAAAACCTGACATTTTCGTGCTATCATATTCGGCCATTTCGAGAACGTGAGGATGAACCATTCCAGCACCTAGAATTTCAATCCAACCCGTCTGTTTACAGATGTTGCATCCTTTACCGCCACATTTGAAACACGAAACGTCGACTTCGACGGACGGCTCCGTGAACGGGAAGAAACTTGGACGTAAGCGGACTTCACGCGCTTCACCGAACATCTGCTTCGCGAAGGCTTCAAGCGTTCCTTTTAAGTCTGCCATCGAAATCGATTCTCCGACGACTAGTCCTTCGACTTGCATGAATTGATGCGAGTGCGTCGCATCATCTTCGTCTCGACGATAGACTTTACCTGGGCAAAGAATGCGGATCGGTTCACCTTTAGAAGCGAGCATCGTCCGTGCTTGGACCGGCGACGTATGCGTTCGCATCAAGATTTCTTCCGTGATGTAGAATGAATCTTGCATATCACGTGCTGGGTGATCCTTCGGCAGATTCAACATCTCGAAGTTGAAAAGATCTTGCTCGACTTCTGGTCCTTCGGCAATCGTATAACCGAGTCCGACAAAGATGTCTTCGATCTCATCCGTCACCTGTTGCAAGATGTGCGCATGACCGACCTTTTTCGGACGACCTGGTAAAGTGACGTCAATCGCTTCCGCTGCCAGTTTCGCATCCATTTCTTGTTGTTTGACAGCTGTCAGACGTTGTTCGAGTTGCTCTTGGATCGCTTGACGGACCGTATTAGCGATCTCACCGACGACTGGTCGTTCTTCCGCTGATAACTTTCCCATTCCTCGTAATACTTCTGTGATTGGTCCCTTTTTCCCGAGATACTTGACTCGGACGTCATTAAGATCTTTTTGTGTTGTTGCCTGATCGACTAATGTCAACGCTTCATCGCGTAATGCTTCTAATTGCTCGCGCATCTTTCCCACTCCTTTAGTTGAAGATATAAAAAAACGTCCCTCCGGCAAATGCCGAAGGGACGATGTAAACACCGTGGTACCACCCTTGTTTGACTTTTCAATCGAAAAGTCCTCCAATTGCGCGATAACGGGCGCATCCCGTCACGATCTCTCGTGCGACTCCGGAGTGAATTCGGTTAGCAGATTCACGAAGCAGTTTTCAGTCTATGACTGCCTCTCCCTGATTGAATCATTCCCTAACGTACTCTGTTCCATCAACGTCCATGATGTATTCCTGATGTTCACTTTAGCATGAACGCTTGTCGGTTTCAATCCACGCTTGCAAAATGATAGAGCAAAATGCCAGCAGCTACTGCCGCATTCAATGACTCCGCTTTACCGCGGATCGGGATGTAGGCACGCTCATCACAATAAGAGAGCAATTCTGGCGCAACGCCTTGTGCTTCGTTCCCGATGATCAAACCGAGTGCATCCATCGGTGCGATCGTTTGATAAGACGTTGCTCCTTCTAACGCCGTGCCGATTACCGCAATTCCTTGCTCGTGCAGTGCATTGACTGCCTCTTCGAGCGGCATGGAGATGACAGGTAGGTGGAACAGCGATCCTTGGGTCGCACGGATGACTTTTCCGTTATAGACGTCAACTGTTCCCGGTCCGACGACGACACCATCGAATCCAGCTGCGTCAGCTGTCCGAATCATCGTCCCGACGTTCCCTGGATCTTGTAGACGATCGAGCAACAAATAGCGTCCTCGTTCTAATTGTGCCGAAGCTTGTTTCATCTCACAGACAGCGAAGATGCCTTGCGACGTTTCCGTCTCAGCCAGTACTTTGATGACGGCTTCATCGATCGTAAAGACATCGGCATTTCTTTTCCAAGAACCTGGTACTTGGTACGATTCACGCACGATCAATTCCTTGACGATTCCAGCGCGAACCGCCTCTTCAATCAAGTGTTCTCCTTCGATCAAGAAACGGTTCGTCTGCAGACGTCCTTTTTTCGTTAAGAGTTTTTTCCATTGTTTAACGATTTCGTTCTTTGCTGATGCGATGTGCTTCATTATTTTATTACCCCTCGTAGATCGCTTGGACGGTCTCCGCATCAAGACGTTTTGTGACAGCAACGACTAAATCGACGGCTGCCTCGAAATCGGCTTTATGCATGATTGAGACGTTCGTGTGCAAGTAACGGATCGGTACAGTCAATGCAAGTGATGGAACACCTGTATTAGACAAATGGAATTTTGCTGCATCCGTTCCGCCACCTGGCGTTAAGTCCAGTTGATACTTGATATTTTCTTCTGTTGCGACTTTCGTCACGAAATCGATCAATCCACGATGTGCGATCATCGTTGCATCGAACATGATGACTTGAACGCCTTCACCTAATTTAGACAATGCTTCACGATCGGTCATTCCTGGCGTATCACCTGGGATACCTGTATCGACTGCAAAGGCGATTGATGGTTTCAGCAGGTGTGCGACGGTTTGAGCCCCACGTAACCCGACTTCTTCCTGAACAGTCGCTCCTGCGAAAATCGTGTTCGGATGACCGTCTGCTTTTAAGCGTTTGATTGCTTCGATTGCGATGGCACAACCAATCCGGTTGTCCCACGCTTTTGCCATCAAGAAGTTCTCATTTTTCATCACAGTAAATTCGCAATGTGGAACGACCGTATCACCCGGACGAATTCCCCAACCGTCGACTTCTTCTTTTGATGAAGCACCGATATCGATGAACATATCTTTAATGTCGACCGGCTTATTGCGCGCTTCCGGTGGTAAAACATGAGGTGGTTTTGCACCGATTACACCTGGAATGACTTCACCAGATGACGTTACAATGTTCATACGCTGTGCCAAGAGGACTTGACCCCACCAACCGCCGAGTGGTTGGAAACGAAGGAATCCTTTTTCATCGATCTTCGTGACCATGAATCCGACTTCATCCATGTGACCAGCAATCAATACACGTGGTGCATCTTCGCCTGCGCCTTTATGTTCAGCAAACAGACTACCGAGACCATCCTGGTGGAATGCTTCTGCATGAGGTTCTAAATATTCACGCATGAGGCTCCGGACTTCTTTTTCGTTTCCCGGTACACCTGTTGCGTCCGTGAGACGTTTTAGCATATGTAATTGTTCGTTCATCTGATTTCCTCCTTAGTAACCGTTGTCTTGTCGCACATGGTTTGCTTCATTTTTAGAAATGTAAGCCTTGAAAATCATATCCTGTGTAAAGCCTAGTGTAGCACCTAATGCAAGGTATGCACCAATCAGAACATCATAACTTTGTTCCGTCCGCGAAATCGCAAAGACGTTCGTTTTGTTATAGACGTCTAAAAAAGCATCTGTTGCTGTCAAATAGAAGTCACCTTCTGTAAAATGACTCTTCTTGTACTCAAGCGCTAGACCTAGTGAGAGTAGAAAATGGACGCCATCGACATATTCCTCAAGAATTGTGACTTGAGCGGATGGTCCCTTGTTCGACCAGAACTTAAAGCAACGTGTCTCGTTCGCAAGTTCACCGAGTTCGACCAATAAGGCAAGCAGACGCTCGTCGAATTGATTGCCTGTTAATTGATGTTCTGACTGAATCCGTTTATCCAACTGTTCTTGCATCTCAAAAAGTGTCAACCAATCCATCTTTAATTCTCCTTCTATCTAAAAAAATCATATGACCGTCTCATCGACGTGCCTTCTTATTTTATCATTAAATCGAAAAAAACGTCGGAGAATTAAATTCCCCGACGAATTGTAGAACTTAAGCGTTCAATTTTGCTTTTGCTGTGTCAGCAAGTGAAGCAAATGCAGTTGCATCTGTAACTGCGAGGTCAGCGAGCATCTTACGGTTAACGTCGATACCTGCTAATTTAAGACCATGCATCATGCGGCTGTAAGAAAGACCGTTGATACGTGCTGCCGCATTGATCCGAGTGATCCAGAGGCGACGGAAGTCACGTTTCTTTTGACGACGGTCACGGTAAGCGTACATGAGAGATTTCATGACTTGCTGTTTCGCAACCTTGAAGAGTGTATGTTTCGAGCCGTAGTAGCCCTTAGCTAATTTGAGTTGTTTTTTACGACGTTGACGAGTCGTATATCCGCCTTTTACGCGTGGCATATAAATTCCCTCCTAAATCTGTATACGATTGGATAAATTACTTCGCGATCATGTGACGGATGCGTTTGAAGTCACCCGTAGATACCATGCTAGCTTTACGTAATTTACGTTTCGCTTTTGTTGATTTGTTACCGAACAAGTGGCTTGTGTAAGCACGACCACGTTTCAATTTGCCAGAAGCAGTACGTTTGAAACGTTTAGAAGCACCGCGGTGCGATTTCATTTTAGGCATGAGAGATTCCCTCCTACTTCGATTCGATTAGTCTTCTTTCTTAGGAGCAAGCACGAGGAACATGCTGCGTCCTTCCATCTTCGGTCTCTGTTCCACAACACCGAACTCACTTAAATCCGTTGCGAGGCGTTCGAGAACGCGTCTACCGATTTCCGAGTGAGTGATGGCACGACCGCGGAAACGAATACTCGCTTTCACTTTGTTACCATTCTCCAAGAATTTCTTCGCATTACGGAATTTCGTTTGGAAGTCGTTCTCCTCGATCGTCGGGCTAAGACGAACTTCTTTCATCTGAATCACTTTCTGATTCTTCCGAGTTTCTTTGTCCTTCTTTTGCATCTCGAAACGGTATTTACCATAGTCCATGATCTTACAAACTGGCGGTGTCGCTTGTGGAGCGACCATGACGAGGTCAAGTTCCGCTTCCTCTGCGAGACGTAGCGCTTCGTTGCGTGATTGGACACCTAGTTGAGCACCATCCGCTCCGATAAGACGAACTTCCCGGGCACGGATGCTTTCATTGATTAACAGATCTTTGCTAATGGTTAGCACCTCCATCGTGCATTGCACGAAAAATGAATGATAGAAAACGCTATAAAAAAAGCGTCGGCAGTTTTTCCCGCCCACACTCATAAGGAACGCCAAGGCACAGCATTTGCTATACATTGCGTATCTTCATGATGAACCAGTACGAGTTATCATACATGGTGAGAAGCGGGATGCTTCTGCTTTGTTGTCATTTCACTTTGCTATCATAGCACTTGTTTTCCCGTGATGTCAAGCCGCTTTCTATGTTCTTACAGAACGTTGCTCACATACTTGATTATAATAGCAATCCTTTTACGGATAAGCAAGAAGTTTCTAACCTGTTTTTCACGGGTAGTACATTCATAACATGAAAAAAGATTCAGAACATTCGCAAGCAAAACTGTTTATTTAGAATGATTATTGTTTTATAATTAATTTAATCTTACATAAAGGGGAGAATAACAGATGACTGAAAAACGATTAACGACCAATCAAGGTGTACCAATCGGAGACAACCAGAATTCACGTACGGCTGGACGTCGCGGACCAACTTTATTAGAAGACTATCAATTAATTGAAAAGATGGCCCATTTCGATCGGGAACGTGTACCTGAGCGCGTCGTACATGCTCGTGGCTTTGGTGCTCACGGTGTCTTCACTGTCAAAAATTCGATGAAAAAGTACACGAAAGCTGCGTTTTTACAAGAAGAAGGGACAGAAGTTCCTGTTTTCGCCCGCTTCTCGACTGTTATTCACGGCACGCATTCTCCAGAGACGCTCCGCGATCCACGTGGATTCTCTGTCAAGTTCTATACAGAAGAAGGAAACTGGGATTTCGTCGGGAACAACCTTCCTGTCTTCTTCATTCGTGACGCCATGAAATTCCCGGATATGGTCCATTCTCTCAAACCAGATCCACGCACGAATATTCAAGATCCTGACCGTTACTGGGACTTCATGACACTTCGTCCGGAATCGACGAACATGCTCATGCATCTTTTCACGGATGAGGGTATTCCTGCAAGCTACCGTAAAATGCGTGGTTCTTCCGTTCACTCGTTCAAATGGGTGAATGCACACGGTAATACGGTTTATGTGAAACTACGCTGGGTACCAAAAGCTGGTGTTCATAATCTCTCAGCTGAAGAAGCAACAGAGATTCAAGGAAAAGATTTCAACCATGCTTCAAACGATACGTTCCAAGCGATTGAAGATGGCGATTACCCGGAATGGGATCTGTTCGTACAGGTACTTGATCCGGCTGACGTCGATCAGTTCGATTTCGATCCGCTCGATGCGACAAAAGATTGGTTTGAGGATGTCATTCCGTTCCAACACGTTGGTACAATGACATTGAACAAAAATGTCGACAACTACTTTGCTGAAACAGAATCGGTTGGTTTTAACCCAGGTGTCTTGATTCCAGGGATGTTGCCATCTGAAGATAAGTTACTACAAGGTCGCTTGTTCTCTTACTCAGATACACAACGCTACCGTATTGGCACGAATTATCAACAACTTCCAATCAACTGTCCGTTTGCACAAGTGAACAACTACCAACGTGACGGTGCAATGCCGGTCGGTCAGCAAACGAGTCCGGTCAACTACGAACCGAACCGTTATCAAGAAGAACCAAAAGAAACACCCGAGTATACGGAAGAAAATCAACCGTTGCTTGATGATAAACACGGTCGTCTCGAAATCGAGAAGACGAATAACTTTGGTCAAGCCGGAGAAGTATACCGTCGTCTGACAGAAGAAGAGCAAGCAGCTCTTCTGAAGAACCTCGTCAACGACCTTCAGCAAGTCCGTCATGAAAATACGGTCCTGCTCGCAATCTGTAACTTCTATCGTGCTGATGCATCACTCGGTCAGAAGCTATCAGAAGCGCTTCAAGTCAATATCGAACCGTTCCTGCAACAAATGCGTTCATAACGCAAAACGAGCACCCTCGACACTAGTCTTGGGTGCTTGTTTGTGTCTTAGTATGGAATAAAATCGTAACGCTCTGCCGTTTTATACGTGAACTCGTTCAGTTTTTTGAATAAGACGATTTGATCGAGTCCAACCTGCTTGACTGTATTTTGTTGCATGTAACGTTTTTGATCTGCTGTAAACGTATTATAGATTGGAGCATAGCCGTTACTTTGGAACGGTTGCATTTGAATCGCGCGATCCGCGTCTTCCAATCGATTGTAGCGAATTGTCCCTCCGACAACTCCTCTACCGAGAATCGTCATCGCTTTTCCATCTGCTCGATGCACGTTTCGGATCGTATTGTAGCGGACCGTTGGATTCTCCCAGTTCATCATCGAAATCGCATAATCCTTCGTTCCGTCAATCGTGTTTTTTTCAATCCGGACATTCGTGTGTAATTTGTTTTCCGTGTATTGATGTGTGCCGATTGCCACATTGATGTTACGGAACAAGTTATTACGAATCGTGATATCTTCATTTGGAGTGCCATCTTGATTCGACCACTTCCAGTTGAAACCCTTCGTGATTGGATCTGGGGTATCGAGATTAATCGATTCATTCGGACCTGTATTCGGTATCATGACGGCATCGACGAATTTCATGTTTTCGATGACTGCCTTCTTCGTTGCATCAAGTTCCATCGCATGTGAACCCTTTTGATTCCGTACCGTAATACCGCCGATGTACAAATTTTGATTATGAGCAATAGCGAAAGCCGAACCACGCGCATATTGATTCAAGTCGATCTGTGCATTCCCCTTACCGACGAGTTTAACATTCTGGGAACCGTTATATTTGCCAACTTTTTTATTCAGACGTAAAACAGATGGCGCAACGAAATCAAAGACACTCGTCGTCGAACTAATCTTTGTCGTCCCTGTCTCTGTCGTCTTTTTGATGATGACACCATCCTCTAGGATCACCGTCGTATTGGACGGAATACCAACACGTAACGGGGACAGATACGTTCCCTTTGTTAGAACGAGGGTGCCTCCCCCTTCTTTTTCAAGTCGTTCCAAATAAGAACGCATCGTATAATGATTGCGTGTCTTTGCATTATAGGTCGTATATTTACGGATTGCTGGGTCAATCGCTTCTGTTTTTGGTGTAATCCGGTATGTTTTTTTAATCGTTGTCGCCTTCGCTTCGCTCGGATGAATACCGATTAAAAGTGAAGAAGCGATGAATACAGCGAGGGTTGTTTTCTTCAATCTGTAACTTCCTTCCCATTCTTCAAAACATTTCATCCAATGAAGGTTTATTATAGCATTTATCCAATTAAAGGAAAAATGACATTCGGTCATTTTAGATAGATTCAGTTGGATGTTCTACCTGTTTCATCGGTATGAAATTGGTTTCTTTCAAGCATCCCATCACAAAAACAATCCGCCCTACATCAGCAGGGCGGATTGTTTTTGTATACATGAATTATTTTGAACGATTTGCGATTTCTTGCTCTAAATCTGCAATGAATTGTTCGAGTGATGCATTACTCGAGTCTTTTGAACCGTAACGACGAATGTTGACTTCGCGTGATTCAACTTCTTTGTCACCTAAAACGAGCATGACCGGTACTTTATTGACTTGTGCTTCACGAATACGATAACCGAGTTTCTCGTCACGGAAATCTGTTTCGACGCGGATTCCCTTTTTCAACAGGATCGCTTTGATTTCACGAGCATAGTCTTCATGAACACCAGAAACCGGAATCAATTTCACCTGAACGGGTGCGAGCCATGTTGGGAATGCGCCTTTGTATTCTTCGATCAAGTAAGCAACGAATCGTTCCATCGTTGATACGACACCTCGGTGTAAGACGACTGGACGGTGATCTTGTCCGTCGTTCCCTTTGTATGTCAATTCGAATCGCTCTGGTAAGAGGAAGTCGAGTTGGACTGTTGAGAGCGTCTCATCTTTACCAAGCGCTGTCCGAACTTGAACGTCAAGCTTTGGTCCGTAGAATGCGGCTTCGCCTTCTGCTTCGAAGTATTCGAGTTCGAGCTCATCCATTGTTTCTTTCAACTCACGTTGCGCCATTTCCCAGATCGCATCGTTGTCGAAGTACTTCTCTTTGTCCGCTGGGTCACGGTATGAAAGACGGAACTTGTAATCTGTGATCCCAAAATCAGCATAGACTTCTTGAATGAGATGAACGATGGCTTTAAACTCATCTTTCATTTGGTCAGGACGGACGAACGTATGTCCATCGTTAAGAACCATGTAACGAACACGTTGAAGACCAGTCAAGGCACCAGACATTTCGTAACGGTGCATGCCACCAAGCTCCGCGACACGAAGTGGTAAATCACGGTACGAACGTGGTTCGTTCTTATAGACCATCATATGGTGTGGACAGTTCATCGGGCGAAGAACAAGTTCTTCATTGTCCATCTCCATTTTCGGGAACATGTCATCTTGATAGTGATCCCAGTGCCCCGATGTCTTGTATAGATCGACTGAACCGAGGACCGGTGTATAGACGTGCTCATACCCAAGTTCGAGTTCTTTATCGACGATATAACGCTCGACTGTCCGACGGATGGCTGCTCCTTTTGGTAACCACATCGGAAGTCCTTGACCGACTTCTTGAGAAGTGAAGAATAAACCAAGTTCCTTCCCGAGTTTCCGGTGATCCCGTTCTTTTGCTTCAGCGAGGAAGTGGAGGTGTTGTTTCAACTGATCTTTTGTTGCCCATGCTGTACCGTAAATCCGTTGTAACATCTTGTTTTTCGAATCACCACGCCAGTAAGCACCAGCAATGCTCATCAATTTGAAGACTTGTAGCTTCGCTGTCGCCGGAACGTGTGGTCCACGGCAGAGATCGAAGAATTCGCCTTGACGGTAAATCGTCAAATCCTGATCAGCAGGAATCGACTCGATCAATTCAATCTTCAACGGATCATTGAGTTCTTTATAGATGGCGAGTGCCTCGTCACGCGAGACGACTTCTCGTTCGATCGGCAAGTTTTCACCGGCGATTTTATTCATCATCTTCTCGATTTCTGGAAGGTCCTCTTCTGTCAGACGACGTTCCATATCGATGTCATAGTAAAAACCATTCTCGATTGTCGGTCCAATTCCAAGATGAATCGTTTCATCCGGATACAGACGTTTGATGGCTTGTGCCATCAAATGAGCTGAAGAGTGACGAATCAAGTCGAGCCCTTCTTCTGAATCCGGCATGATCAATTCAATTGTACCGTCCTCTTCGATTGGACGACGGTAATCGATGGCGTGCCCGTTCAGTTTAGCAGCAAAGGCTTTTTTACGAAGACCTGGGCTGATCGAAGCTGCCACTTCTTCAGCTGTCGTACCGGCTGCAAATTCCTTTACGGCGCCGTCTGGAAATGTAAGTGCGATGTTTGACATGACTGTTTCCCCCTTTTACAAAATAAAAAAGACTCATCCCTAAAAAGGGACGAGTCTTAATCTCGTGGTACCACCCTCGTTCCCGGACCATGCACTGGTTCGGCTCGAACACGCGTTAACGGGCGTGAGGCGCAAACGGATTAGCCCCGTTCGTGCTATGAGGGAGTAAAGACATGAATGATGCCATGAGAAGCTTCCACCGTTCTTCTCTCGCTAGTTTGGTTCATTTCATACTTCATATCCTCAATCGTTGCATCGTCTATTGACGTGTCATTAGTATAACGAATCCGTTACTTCCTTGACAAGGAAAATTAGTAGCGACGTCGATTTTCACCAAGGAACTCGATTGGTTGCGTCGTCGTCCGGATTCGTTCCATCAGTCGTGCAGCCTTTAATTTATCGCCTTGATCGTTCGTGATCCCGAAATGGAGCTCGAGTTCATCATAAGATAAGTTCGAGCTGAATAATGTCGGCAGACGATGCATCATGCGATACTGCAAAATGATCCCGAACAATTCATCCCGTACCCACGGACTGATCGATTCAGCACCGATATCGTCAATCAACAAGACTGGAATCGTTTGAAATCCTTCGAGGAATGTATCAAACGAGTCAGACCGAATCCGCCGTTTCGCTTCAGCGACAAACCCAGGGGCATGAACAAGAATCGTTGCAATCCGTTCTTTTTTCAAAGCATTCCCGATCGCAGCCAAAAGGTATGTTTTCCCGACACCAAAGCTACCATGAAGGTACAATCCCTTTACCGTCTCCTTCGAGCGGAGATGATTGAGGAACTGAGACGCCGCACGTAAGGCAAGCTTACGGTCCGTCGTCGACAAGTCAAAATCACTGAAGTTCGCATCGCGGACTTCATCCGGCAGGAACAGGCTCTTAAATTTCTTCTCAAGCGCACGTTCATCCTCTCGGTCTTTTAACGCTTGCGACTTCTCATACGAGACGACGATCTGTCCTTTTTCGACGTGCAGGATCGGCTGGTACCCTTCGATGACTGCCTTACTTTCAATCAGTCGATTTCCGTCCATCTGTTCCGCATATTCATTCAATTTGAGCATGCCCCGCTCGATCATCCGTTGATCGATCTCCGGATGTGTCCGCAAGAACATGACGACACCTGGATGAGACAACACTCGTTGTTGAATCGCTCGAACCGATTCTGCGACGTCCGGTCGACTTAATATTTTTTCGATAGATGATTGGATATGTTCCATGTCTCGACTCCTTTAGTTCCCCTTCAGTTCTCGTAAGATTCGTTCCATTTCTTCATCATCTGGAACATCTGCTTCGAAACTCGCTTTTTTAGAGGCTTCGTACTGCTGCTGTTTTGCTTTCTCTTCTTGCAACCACTTCGGATTCGGACCGCCATTCGTGTTGCTTGTCCGTCCCCGGCGACCACCAACGGTTTGACGCGCACGTTCTTGTTTTTGCTCCTGCTTTTTTGAAATCAACTCATCCTGCTCCTGCGTCTTCGCTAGTGCCTCGGATGCCGTCACGTATCCCTTCTGTTTCCAATCATCAACGATCGATAAGAGGAAGTTCTTGCTGAAGCGATTATCTTTTTTGATGACGAGCGCATAGTAGTACGCAGCATTGACGATCCCAGACGACATCTCATAATCGATGATCAATTGTTGGATCAATTCTTCATCCCGTTCAGACAACGCTTTGACCTTTCGCAACTTCGCTACATAATGCTTCGGATGGGTGCTTTCCATCGTCTCCGTCGCTTCGATGTCTCCGACCTCGATCGTGTCTAGTGAGGCGACCTTCGCTTTTTTCTCCCGGCTGAGTTTTTGTTTCGCTGACAACATCATCTGTTTGCAGCGTTCTTGCTTCTCAGCATCGGTCATCGGCAAGTACGCTTCGTGACGGAAACGGGCATTCAACAGTTCCGCCATCAATGCTTCATTCGACTGCGTGACGTAAGCAAGCTTCACGAGCAGATGATCGATTGCCTTTGAGTAAAATGTTCGTGGCAGGAAACGATCGGTCTGTCGCTTCATCTCTTCTAGATCAAACGAATAGTCGAATTCATATACCGCACGTTCCTGTTTCGCATAAGCTTTCGGCTGATGAGCGGAAGCAAGACCAGCTTTTACGTCGAACACTTGATCAAATCGAACCGTCCGATCAACGATGTTCTTCGGAAGCGGCTCCGTCCGAAAACGATGCTGTAACGACCGGAACCGGATTTCACCGACGCGATAGAACAGCAGACTCGATAACACCCCGTCATTCAAGAAGGTGTTCGGCGCGAGCGGAACCCGGATTTGATAAATGTAACGATAAGCGGCTTGGCGCGCTTCGAACGTTCGAATCAACCCGATCCCTTCTAGCTTAAATAACTCTTCCTTGAACTCATCGACGGAAAACCCGAGTAGTGTTCCGAGTTCCGCATGGGAAATATACTGGGATTTCGTTTTCCCTGGGATCATCTCACTCCAAAACGTTTGATAGAGCCCAAGCGCTTTAACACCGATAATCGGCTGGTATAAATAATATAAAGATTGATAAGCTTCACGGTCGACGACACCATTGCTCATCACTAAGCAAAGGTCGGTACCGGAAAGTTCACGTTCTACCATCTGACTCGTCCTTTCCTTAGGGAGAAAAAGAGAGGTGCGCTGACCGGACAGACGACCTCTCTTATATCACGTTCAATTCTCACGGTCATTTTCCTGATGTCGCTCCATCAGTTCAGAGAGCTCTTGGAAAAAGACATTGATGTCCTTAAATTGTTTATAAACACTCGCAAAGCGGACATATGCCACTTCGTCAACGGATGCTAGTTCATTTAATACGAGACGTCCGACCTGCTCACTTGGAATCTCATGCTGAGCTGTCGCTCGTAATGCCTTTTCGACCCGACTGACGACTGTTTCTAGCTGTTCAATCGAAATCGGTCGTTTTTCACAGGCACGCACTAATCCGCGTAGAATTTTCTCGCGATTGAACTCGTCACGCGTTCCGTCTTTCTTTACGATGATTAAAGGGGTCTGCTCGACCATTTCGAATGTCGTAAAACGATAGCCACAAGACTCACATTCACGTCTTCTTCGAATCGAACCGAAATCCTGGACTGGTCTTGAATCCAGTACTTTTGTTCCGTTAAAATTACAGGCTGGACAGCGCATGCCGTACCTCCGTTCACGTGATTTCTTTTGTTCCAATCATCTTTAATCGATACCCTGCATCAAGTGATGCATAGATTCGCTCAATTTGTTTCTCGAGATCAGGTCCGAGAAGACTTTCACGGTGTAAGAAGAGATCGACGGCAGTACGTCCGCCTGCCACCATGATGACTGTCGCAAGTCCATCGACTTCTTTTAAGGTAAAAGCGAGTTCTCCACGTTCCGCGTCAACACGACGAACCGTTCCGCCATCTTGCTTTAAGATATTTTCTAAACCAGCAAATAACATTTCCACAGTTGCTGCGTAGTAGTGTGTGCGTAGGTTTTCGTTTTTATGTGTATCGGATGTCTCTAGCTGTTTTTGCAAACGTTCCTTCAGTCCCATGGTCATCCTCTTTTCTTTGTTTCTTCTACTATTAAGAATAACAGACGTCAGACATATTAAAAAGCCCTCGTCTGAACGACGAGGGCTTGACGAATTCGTGTGTATTGTCAGTTGACGTGCTGGACAGTAGCCGCTGGAACTTGAACAGGTCCCATACCACGTGGAATTTCGACATTTTCACGGATTTTCGCATCGAGCTTTTCAGCAATGTAGTTCGCTGCGATGGCTGGATCGATCCGATCCCCACAAGTAAAGACATCAACCGATGCATACCCGTGCTCTGGGAAACTGTGAATCGTTAAGTGCGATTCAGAGATAATGACGACGCCACTGACGCCGTGTGGTGCAAACTTGTGGAATGCTACTTCTCGTACTTCTGCACCTGCTTGAAGTGCTGCGTCAACGAAAAGTCGTTCAACGAATTCCATGTCGTTCAATTTTTCAGGATTACAATCCCAAAGTTCTGCAATAATGTGTCTTCCCATAGTATCCATTTGTGGATCCCCCCTACATTCAATGGTCTTCAAAGTAGTTGATCACTTACTTTGCGCCTGAGTCGTTCGCACCCACGGGGGAAAGTTAGTCCAGAGAGGTCCTAACCCTTTAAGCTGCGATTGCCAGACCGATTGAAGTTCACGATTTGAATTATAGCGAGTATCAAAAAGATACACAAGGATAAATTTCAAAAATTAATATATTTTAAGAAAAAAAACGGGACAGCCCCCGTCATTGCTGGGATCTGCCCGTTATAATTAATTCAATTCAAGTTCTTTTTCAACGGTTCCCATCGCCTCTAAGTGTGCCGAGACGAGGTGTACGAGATCGACGACGCGGCATGAGTAACCCCACTCATTATCGTACCAAGCGAGGACCTTCACCTGACGACCACCCATGACCATCGTCGAGAGCCCGTCGACGACCGTCGAACGTTCTTCTCCGTTAAAGTCGATTGAGACGAGCGGTTCCATCGTCATTCCGAGAATGCCATCAAGCGCACCGTCCGCTGCTTTCGTGAAGGCTTCGTTCACTTCAGCGACCGTCGTATCTCGACTGACTTCGACGACGAGATCGACGAGTGATACGTTCGGTGTCGGAACACGAAGCGCGAGTCCATTTAATTTCCCTTCCAAATGTGGCAAGACGAGCGCAATCGCCTTTGCCGCGCCTGTCGACGTCGGAATGATCGATGAGCCGCATGCCCGGGCGCGCCGTAAATCCTTATGCGGGTTATCAATGTTATTTTGATCGTTCGTAAACGCATGAACCGTCGTGACGAGACCAGATTCGATTCCGAATGCACGGTCGATGACTTGTACGACAGGTGCGAGACAGTTCGTCGTACACGATGCGTTCGAAACGATATCATCCGTTTCATGATCATACATGTCATCATTGACACCCATGACAATCGTCCGAACATCCCCTTTAGCAGGTGCCGTGATGACGACCTTTTTTGCTCCTGCCACTAAATGCTTCGCAGCGCCCGTATCCGAATTGAACTTCCCTGTTGCTTCGACGACGATATCGATGCCGAGTTCCCCCCACGGCAATAGCTCAGGATTGCGTTCACTGACGATTTGAATCTCTTTTCCGTCAACCATCAACGCCCCATCGATGATGTCGACCGGATAATTGAATTTTCCGTGTACCGTATCATACTTGATTAAATGCGCGAGTGTTTCGACTGGATAACTCGCATTAATTGCTACGACTTCGCTTTTCCCCTCAGCGATCAGACGTCGAAAGACCATTCGACCAATTCGACCAAAACCATTGACTGCCACCTTGACTCCCATGTGCGGATCCCCCTTCAATGTGACGGATGTAGCTCCGTTTACAGATAGAACTATATCATGAAATGTAAGCGATTTCATTATGTTCTCTAAAAAAAGTGAGAGAAGATGGAAACTTCTCTCACTTCATGTTTTTCATAACTTGTCATCATTTGCATCAATCACCATACCGACTTAACCACTCATCGATTTGTTGGTATAACGAATCAATACTGCCGTCATTGAAGAATACATCATCTGCAAGCTCTTTTTTCTGTTCGATGCCGAGTTGCGCATGGATACGTGCATACGCTTCTGCTTCTGATAAATCATTACGTTGCATCAATCTTCTTAACTGCATATCTTCTGGGCAATAGACGACAACGACGCGTTCGAACAGGTTTCGCCAATCCCCTTCTAGCAGTAACGGAATATCAAATACGACGAGAGAATGTCCTGAACGTTCATAGGCATCTGCTGCTTCGAGCATCTGTTGTCGAATACTCGGGTGCATCAACTGATTCAATTGTTGTCGTTTTTCACTATCTTGAAAAATGATTTGTCCGAGCTTTGGACGGACAAGACGTCCTTTTTCAAACGCCTCTGGGAATGCCAGTTGGACTGCATCATATGCTCGCCCTCCCGGCTCAACGACTTCTCGCGCAATGAGATCCGCATCGATGACCGCTATTCCTTTTTGTTTTAAATAGCTAGAAACCGTACTTTTACCGGTTGCGATACTCCCTGTCAGACCGACTCTCATAAGGCAACCTGTTGGCACGTCGGACAGAAATGTGTTCCCCGTCCACCGACTTTGATTTTTTCGATGGCTGTACCACAACGAGGACACGGTTCCCCTTTTTGACCATATACCGCAAGTTGAAGCTGGAATTCACCTTTTCCTGACGGCGAGACATAACTCCGGATCGTACTTCCTCCTGCTTCCACCGCTTGTCGTAAAACGTTGACACCGGCTTGATGAATGCGTGAGATATCGTCGAGTGTCAAGGCGCCGGCTTTCGTCAACGGGTGGACGCGTGCAGCATGAAGGGTCTCATCGACATAGATGTTACCGAGACCAAGGAAGATGGACTGGTCGAGCAGTGCCGTTTTGATTGGACTTCTCTTTTTACGAATTAAATTCTCCGCTAACACTTCTGCTGTAAATTCCGGATCAAATGGTTCACGCTCCAGTTGTGCCAGTGGAGCAGTCTGCATCGCTGTTTGCTTATCACGTAATTCCATCGTTCCGAACTTCCGAACATCATTATAGTGAAGTTCCGAACCATCCGTGAAACGGAAGACGACATGCGTATGTTTATCCCGTTCAACCGGTTGTGGATATGGGAAGTACTTTCCTTCCATCCGCAAATGGCTGACGAGATAAAAACGATCAAAATCAAAGAGCAGGAACTTTCCGCGACGTTCGACGCGTTCGATCCTTTCTTGATGTAAGGCATCTGCAAATGGCGCCACTTCCATCCCCCGAATCATTTTCGGATGGTAGACTTTGACGGAAGAGACTGTCTTTCCAGAGACCGAACGTTCTAAACTGCGGCGAACGGTCTCGACTTCAGGTAATTCAGGCACATCTATTCCTCCTTGCTTACTTCGTTTCGTACCACGTATGCCCTGCGCCCCCATCGACGCGTAGCGGTACGGATAGTTCGACGGTCTGCTCCATCGCTTGTTTGACAAGTGCTTGTAAAGCGTCGAGTTCTTCGTCTGGTGCTTCAAAAATCAATTCATCGTGTACTTGTAATAACAAGCGTGCCTTCAGATTAGATGCTTTCAAAGCAGCATGAACATCAAGCATTGCTTTTTTAATGATATCTGCAGCCGAACCTTGAATCGGTGTATTGATCGCAGTACGTTCAGCAAAACCACGTAAGTTAAAGTTTTTCGAATTGATATCCGGAATATTGCGGCGACGGTTCATCAACGTTTCGACGAATCCATTTGCTCGTGCCGTCTCGATTGCTGTATCCATGAACTGTTTGATTTGCGGGAACAACTCGAAATAACGATCGATGAATGATTGCGCTTCTTTGCGTGTGATGTTCAAGTTTTGAGACAATCCATAATCGCTGATTCCGTAAATGATTCCAAAGTTGACGGCTTTCGCCTGACGCCGCATGTTTCCTGTGACATCTTCCGGTTCGACACCGAAGACACTACTTGCCGTTTGAGTATGAATATCCTCATCATGGAGGAACGCATCGACAAGCGTCTGATCCTGCGACATATCGGCCATGACACGTAATTCGATTTGTGAATAATCAGCAGCGTACAATGACCAGCCTGTTTGACTCGGAACGAAGGCTTTTCGAATCTTCCGTCCTTCTTCAATCCGGATCGGGATATTCTGAAGGTTCGGATTGACCGAACTTAAACGACCTGTTTGAGCGATTGTCTGAGCAAAACGAGTATGGATTTTTCCATCTTCCTTGATGACTTTTTGCAATCCTTCAACATACGTCGACTGCAACTTTTGCAGTTCTCGGTAAAGCATGATGTGATCGATGACTGGGTGCAGCGGACGCAGTTTTTCAAGGACATCTGCGGCAGTCGAGTAGCCCGTCTTTGTTTTCTTAAAGGCAGGGAGTTCGAGTTTTTCAAACAAAATTACACCGAGTTGTTTCGGAGAATTAATATTGAACGACTCACCTGCTGCTTCAAAGACCAATGTCTCAAGTTCTGTTAAACGCCCAGCAAGATCCGCTTGCATCTCTTGGAGCGTCGCGACGTCTACGCGAATCCCAGTCCATTCCATCTCAGCGAGGACACCTGATAGTGGACGCTCTAACGTTTCATATAACTCGTATTGTTGATTCGCCTTCAGTTCTTCTCGGACTTTTGGGAACAGCAATTCAACCATCCGTGCTTTCTCAGCTAAATAAGGATGAAGAGCTTCATCTTCTGGCGCGAGACGTTTCGCCCCCTTACCGAGTACTGCTTCCTCATTCGGCGCCATTAATGCATAATGACCAGCGATCGAAGCGAGTGTTGTACCGCCACTTAAGTTTAACAAATAGCCTGCTAATAACAGATCTTCGTACCCGTTCAATGTCAAACCGTGTTTACGCAATGCAAATGCGACTTGTTTCGCATCGAGACAAATCTTTTGATGTTCCGACTCGATCCATTGACGGAATGCTGGATCCTCGACGAGCGTCGGAGCAGCAACATAGATCGTGTCAGGCGTTGCTATCGCAAATCCAATGATGTCTTCTTCCATGTAATCTTCTCGAAGCTGTTCTGCAATCAATACGGCATCCGTGACGTCTTTAGGAAGTGAAGTGATCGTCACGACGTTTAATTGTTCTTTATCCTCTTCTTTGACGACAGGGGCGAATCGATTCGTCAATGACTTGAAGCCAAGTGACTGGAACAATGAATAAGGAACTTGGGTATCGACATTGCGAATTTGCAAATCATCTAGCGTCGTCTCGAGCGGGACATCCACCTTGATTGTCGCGAGTTCTTTCGACAGTCGTGCGAGCTCTTCGTTCGCGATGACTTTTTCTTTCTGCTTCCCTTTTAAATCCTCGACATGTTCGTACAGTCCTTCAACAGAACCGTATGCCGAAATCAATTTAACAGCCGTCTTTTCACCAATCCCAGGAATCCCTGGAATATTATCCGATTTATCACCCATCAACCCCTTCAAATCAATCATTTGAATCGGCTTTAGACCACCATACGTCTCAGCAAACAGTTCCTCTGTCATGCACTGGACGTCCGTGATCCCACGCTTCGTGATCAAGACTTCGACCTTATCCGTGACAAGTTGAAGTAAATCTTTGTCTCCTGTGACAATCCGCGTCCGATCCGTTGGCATTGTCCGTGCGAGCGTACCGATCAAATCATCTGCCTCATAGCGATGGAGTTCCATCATTTGAATACCGAGTGCTTCACAGATGTCTCGGACGATCGGGAATTGTTCTCGTAGTTCGGACGGTGTTTTTTCCCGACTTCCTTTATACTCCTGATAGACATCGTGACGGAATGTTTCACTCGAAGCATCAAAGGCAACGAGCATATGTGTCGGTTGCTCTTCTTCAAGCAACTTCAATAACATCATCGTAAAGCCATAGGCTGCGTTCGTATTTCGTCCTTGCGCGTCCGTCATTGGTGGTAAAGCGAAAAATGCCCGATAAGTCAATGAGTTCCCATCAATCAATAACAATTTATTTTCCATCATCTACGCCCCTTTAATCGATTTTCTGTCCCTATTGTATCACTCTGCACACATTTGTTCGCTAAAAATGACCAAAAAAAGACGATTGACTCAAGGAGAGTCAACCGCCAAGGGCATGACGACATGGGAGCTGATCCAGTCGCCATACAGATGATGAAGAAGGTACTTTCATCATAAGATACATCTATTAAGGAATTGTGAATCCACTGTGAAATTCAGCCATGTTTTGGTAAACGAATCGTAAACGTCGTTCCTTGTTGCTCCGCCGATTCGACATCAATTTCTCCATGGTGAAGATCAACGATGTGTTTAACAATGGCCAGCCCGAGACCCGTTCCACCTGAATTACGGCTTCGCGCCTTATCGACACGATAGAACCGTTCGAAGATACGCTGCGTCTCCTTCGGATGAATACCAATCCCATCATCTTTGATGATGAGTTGGACAGACTCTTCTCCATCCTCGAGTTGAATCCAGACGTTACCACCGTTCGGTGTGTAGTTCAACGCATTCGCAACTAAGTTGACTACGACTTGTTTCAACCGATTCAAATCTGCCCGGATGAAGACTTCCTCTTCCGTTTCGATATGAATCATCATCTCTTTTTCCGCTGCTCGTCGATGCAACAGCTCAGCGGTTTCGCGAACGAGACTCGTCACATCAACGATTGCTGTCTCAAGCTGATAGTTGTCTTGTTCCAGTCGCGATAGTTCGAGCAAATCTTCGACCAATGTCTGCATTCGTTCTGATTCATCATGAATGATCCGCAAAAATTGTTCCCGGATTTCCGGAACATCTTGCGCACCATCGAGTAACGTTTCTGCAAACCCCTTGATGGACGTCAGTGGTGTTTTTAATTCGTGGCTGACATTCGCAACGAAGTCTTTGCGCATCTGTTCCAGCTTTTTAATTTCCGTAATATCGTTGAAGACAACGGTCGTTCCTTGCACGCGACCGTTCTTATCAAAAATCGGTGCGGCACTGACCATAAACGTCCGACTGTTGATGCCGAAACGGACACTCGATTGTTTGCGATTCGGTTTTTCTGTCAGGTAGACATCTTCAATCACCTGACTCATCTTTTCGTTCGGAAGTACGCGGTAATATAATTTTCCACTAGATGGTTCGTGAATATGGAACATCTCCCGATAGGTACGGTTAACAAGTAGTACATAACCCTTTTCATCAATCAGCATGAGACCGGCTCCCATGTATTCGATCAAAGATTCGAGTCGTGCCCGTTGCATCGCTTCACCGGATGATGCATTCTCTAGATTTCGTGCGAGGAGATTGATCGAGCGTCCTAAATCACGTGATTCATCTGGTGCCGCTAACTCGTAGACGCGTGACTTGTAATTCCCATGTGACAGTTCGTGCAACACATCGGTCGCCTCCGCGATTGGTCGTAGGAACCGTTTCGTTGAACGATAGATTGTCAAAAAGATGATTACGAGCGAAGCAAGGAGTGAGAAGAAAATGACCGTCCAAATCCGTGAATAGATAATATTCAAATCTTTAGCATAACGAATGAAACTGACGTACACTTCTCCACCATCTGCTGTTGGAACAGGCTTCGTGAACTGGACGACACTGTCATCCGTCTTCGATTCAAACGTGCCATCTTTGGGAATCGCTGAGAAATTGAGCGTTGCTACTTTCAGTTTCGTGACATCAACAGGGGTACCTGCGATGATTTCCCCACGTCCGTTAAATAAGATCATGTCAAAATTGGATTCGGCATACAATTGATTCACGTACTGTGCCATATCAGAAACTTCGCGCCCTTGTAGGATCGTCTCGACAAGCGAGGTTTCATCCATCAGTTTTTCTTTTTCATTTTGAACATAGAATTCCTTAAATGATTGTCCAAGTAGAAAACCGAGTGCAACAAGCACCAAACTAATGAAAGAAATCATTTTAAAGATGAACCGTTTCCGATACTTACTCATTCTGGTTTCGGCTCCTCCATCTTATACCCGAGACCGCGAATCGTTTTGATATAAATCGGTTTTTTCGTATTCGGTTCGATTTTTTCACGGACGTGACTGATATGCACATCCACGATACGCGTATCGCCGACGAAATCGTAATTCCAAATCGCGGATAACAGTTGATCTCGTGTCAAGACACGTCCTTTATTTTTAGCGAGATATACGAGCAATTCGAATTCCTTAGGAGTAAGTTCAAGACGTTCTTCTGCTTTGAAAGCTTCGTAGTTATCCGGAACGATTTTGACGTCACCAATCAGAATCGTTCCGTCCGTGACCTCATCCGGGGATGCTGTCTGATGACTCATCCGTCGTAAAATCGCTTTTACACGGGCAACGACTTCGCGTGGGCTAAACGGTTTTGTCAGGTAATCGTCCGCACCGAGTTCTAGACCGAGCACCTTATCAAACTCATCATCCTTTGCCGTCAGCATCAAGATCGGTGTATTGATTTTCTGTTGACGTAGTCGTTTACATACTTCCAGACCATCAAGTTCCGGCAACATAAGATCCAGTACGATCAGTGCGGCATCTTGTTTTTCCGCTAATTTCAAACCTGACATTCCATCATGTGCCGTTTCGACGACAAAACCAGCCTGCTCTAAATTAAACTTCAATAGTGTTGCAATCGACAATTCATCATCTACCACGATAATTTTATCTTTCAAACCTTGCATCCCCCTCAAGTTTCGTTCTTTCGAATGAGGAATTCCGTGGAATCCGCTTCGTCTGTCTTCATCTTACCGACTTTTACTGGAAAATCACAAATCTTTCTGCTGTTTCTTTACATAATCTTTAAAGGAGACGATGAATCCCTCTTGATCATTCGTGTAAAAGCGATAAAAACGGGGAATCAATACATATCGTCAATCGTAGGAGGTAGAATGTATGGAATGGAATCATCCCCTTTTTGCAGCCATCACGGCATGGTTCATCGCTCAAGCAGCGAAGCTTGTTACGAGTTTGGTACGGACCCGAAAGTTCGACCTGGAGATCATGTTTGCTTCCGGTGGTATGCCTAGTTCACATAGTTCGACTGTCGTCGCGTTAGCCGTGGTCATCGGTTTTCAGGAAGGCTTCTCATCTTCGCTCTTCGCACTAGCTGCCATATTTGCCACAATCATCATGTATGATGCGACGGGTGTCAGACAAGCTGTTGGTGTTCAGGCAAAATTACTCAATGATTATTTTAAGGGAATTCGTCATGAGACCCCTCTTCTGAATGAACTCGTCGGTCACACTGAGTTTCAAGTATTCGTTGGTCTCTTACTCGGTTTAGCTGTCGGTATCTTGTGGCCAGTTTTCTTCTTTTAATGCAAACAACCCATCCGATTTTGGATGGGTTGTTTGCATGTGAAGTGACTTATGGTTTTAGAACGACCTTGATGCATCCATCTGTTCGATCATTGAAGGTTTGATAGGCTGCAGCAGCATCATCGAGTGCCACTCGATGCGTCACGATGTCCGTCGGATCAAATTCCTTATTGATGATTTTCTGGAACAGTTCCGGCATCAAATGGACGACGGGTGCTTGTCCCATTTTCAGTGTGATATTCCGAGTGAAAAAGTCGCCGAGTGGAAATTGATTATATTTTTTCGCATAGACACCCGTCAACTGTACGGTACCAAACTTCCGGACAGCATCCTTCGCAATATCAATGGCACTCAACGTTCCCCCTTGCAAACCAATCTTTTGTTCGATTTTTTCAACAGGTGACATCTTCCCATCAAGACCGACGCAATCAATCACGACATCTGCCCCACCTTGCGTCAATTCTTTGATGTAGGCACCACTTTCTGCATGATCTGAAAAATTCACGGTCTCGACTTTATTCGTCACTTTGGCGTGATTTAATCGATAGACTTGATCATCCACCGCAATGACCCGTTTCGCACCTTGCATCCATGCGAATTTTTGTGTCATCAGTCCGACAGGTCCCGATCCGAGTACGACGACCGTGTCCCCTTTTTTCACACCAGCATGCAGGACACTCCAATATGCTGTAGGTAAAACGTCAGATAAGAACAACAACGCTTCATCTTCTAGTTCACACGATTCAGGAATTACGAGCGGCATGAAATTTCCAAATGGTACTTTTAAATATTCCGCCTGACCACCGGGATGTCCACCAAACTCTTCTGTAAAACCAAAATATCCACCTGTATCGACATGCGGATTTCCGTTTGAGTTATCACATTGACTTTCCATATCATGTTCGCAAAAGAAACAGTGACCGCAAGCAACGTTAAACGGTAACACGACGCGGTCTCCCCGTTTGACCTTCGTCACTCCTGGTCCAACTTCTTCAACGATGCCCATCGGTTCATGACCAATGACATAGTCTTTGTGAGCCGGCATATTCCCTTGATAAATGTGTAGATCCGAACCACAAATTGCAGTCGAGGTGATCTTTACGATGATATCATCGTTTTTATCAATCGATGGATCCTGTACTTGTTTGACTTGAACATCTTTTGTTCCTTGGTACGTTACGGCGCGCATGTAAAATCCCCCTTAGTGGAATAAAATGACGTACCTTTGTCCTTACCCTAATACAAGCATTTATTCTACATGTTTTTTAAAATTGGAACTTTTATACTACATGGATCATATGGTGTGAACTAACCATTTTACTTTACACATTTATATGTAAAAGAAGCTTATATCATGGCCCGATGCACCGTTTGTCTCAAAAATGGTCTTCTCGAACAATCTATCGTTTGATGTGATCGGCTGACCTGTCCGCATTGTCAAAACTCGCAATACCTACTGTAACGAGACGAAAAAGACGAACCTGTCGAAAGTGACAGGTTCGTCTTTTTTTAGATTCAGGATTTTAATAAGTCGAGTACCGAACGGACGGTAGACGCAGAGCGGTTCAATGCTTCTTGTTCATCGACAGTCAGCTCGAGTTCGTAGACGTGCTCGACACCGTTCCCACCAAGAATGACCGGTACACCAAAGTACATATCGTTGTATCCGTATTCGCCTTCGAGATAAGCGATTGCCGGAAGAATACGTCGCTGATCCTTCAAAATCGCTTCGACCATCTGAGCAATTGCCGCTGCTGGCGCGTAATAAGCGGAACCGTTTCCGAGTAACTGAACGATTTCACCGCCCCCTTTACGGGTCCGGTCAACGATCGCATCGAGTCGTTCTTTCGATATGAGCTTCTCAATCGGAATTCCTCCTGCCTGAGAATAGCGCAGTAGCGGTACCATATCATCTCCGTGTCCACCGAGCACGAACCCTGATACGTCCTTCACAGAAACATTGAGTTCTTCTGCTAGAAATGTCCGGAAACGCGCCGTGTCGAGGACTCCGGACTGACCGATGACACGTTCCTTCGGAAAACCAGATGCTTGATAGACCGTATACGTCATCGCATCGACCGGGTTCGTCAAAACGATGATGATCGATTCTGGTGCATGCGCGACGATTTCCTTCGTCACAGCTGTCATGACGGCAGCATTCGTACTGACAAGGTCTTCGCGGCTCATGCCCGGCTTTCGAGCAATGCCGGCAGTGATGACGACGATATCTGCGTCCTTGATATCTGCATAATCCGATGTCCCTTTTACCGAAACATCAAATCCGAGGATCGGCGCTGCTTCTTGCATATCAAGCGCCTTTCCTTTCGTCGGATTTTCTTGCTCTGGTCGGTCGACGAGGACGATATCACCTAACTCTTGCTGGGCAAGGTAAAGTGCCGTCGTCGCGCCCGTAAAGCCACTTCCTATGACTGCGATCTTCTTCCGTCTGTTCATCGACTCATTCCTCCTGATCGGATTACATGTTTTTGATGAGTTCGTCCGCGAATTCAGAACACTTCACTTCAGTCGCACCATCCATGAGACGTGCGAAGTCGTATGTGACGACTTTTGCTTCGATCGATGTTTCCATCGATTTGATGATGAGATCTGCTGCTTCGTTCCAACCGAGGTGACGGAACATCATTTCGCCTGACAAGATGACAGATGATGGGTTTACTTTATCAAGTCCAGCGTATTTTGGTGCTGTACCGTGAGTTGCTTCAAAAATCGCGTGACCAGTCATGTAGTTGATGTTTGCTCCAGGTGCGATTCCGATACCACCCACTTGTGCAGCAAGTGCATCCGAGATGTAGTCACCGTTCAAGTTCATTGTCGCAACGACATCGAACTCTTTTGGACGAGTCAAGATTTGTTGTAAGAAGATATCAGCGATTGAGTCTTTTACGATTAACTTACCAGCAGCTTCAGCGTCTGCTTGTGCTTTGTTCGCAGCCTCAGTTCCCTCTTCTTCTTTGATACGATCGTACTGGTTCCAAGTGAAGACGTGCTCTGCGTATTCACGCTCAGCAAGCTCATAACCCCAGTTTTTGAAAGCTCCTTCAGTGAACTTCATAATGTTTCCTTTGTGAACGAGTGTCAACGAAGCGCGCTTGTGCTCAAGTGCGTATTCGATTGCTGCACGAACGAGGCGTTCTGTTCCCTCTTTTGAAATCGGTTTGATTCCAAGACCAGATGTCTCAGGGAAGCGAATTTTGTTGACACCCATTTCGTTTTGAAGGAATTCAAGCAGTTTTGCAACGCCTTCGCTACCTTCTGCATATTCGATTCCTGCGTAGATGTCTTCAGTATTTTCACGGAAGATGACCATATCTGTATCTTCTGGGCGTTTAACCGGTGAAGGAACACCTGTGAAGTAACGAACTGGGCGAAGGCATGTGTACAAATCAAGCTCTTGACGTAATGCAACGTTCAATGAGCGAATACCGCCGCCGACTGGTGTCGTAAGTGGTCCTTTGATTGCGATGATGTGCTCACGGATGAGATCGAGTGTCTCTTCTGGTAACCAGTTACCTGTTTTGTTGAATGCTTTTTCGCCAGCATAGACTTCTTTCCATTCAATCTTCTTCTCACCGTTATAGGCTTTTTCAACTGCTGCATCAAATACGCGTACCGCAGCATTCCAGATGTCAGGTCCTGTTCCGTCACCAATGATGAATGGAATGATTGGAGCATTTGGAACTTGAAGTGTACCGTTCGTTACTGTGATGTTTTCGCCTTGAAGTGTAGCCATGTCTAAAAATCCCCCTTAAGTAATTGTAATCTACATCAAAAATCAGGAGAGGATTACTCCTCTCCGTCCTTTTAACGTTCTTCGATGGACACATATGTCCGGTGCGTTTCACCCGTGTAGTCTGCACGTGGACGAATCAGACGGTTATCGCTATACTGCTCTAAAATGTGCGCCAACCAACCTGACATTCGACTTACCGCAAAGATTGGAGTGAAAAGTTCTGTATCAAGTCCAAGTGCATGGTACGTAGAAGCGGAATAGAAATCAACGTTTGGTTTCAATCCTTTTTCCGACTGGACGATCTCGTCAATCTTAACTGACATCTCATACCATTTCGGTTCCCCGATTTGAGCAGTCAGCTGACGACTCATTTCCTGAAGGTGCTTCGCACGTGGATCGCCGTCCTTGTAGACACGGTGACCGAAGCCCATGATTTTTTGCTTGTTCTCAAGTTTATTATGAACATACTCGTCAACCTTTTCAACCGAATCAATTTCAAGCAGCATCTTCATGACGGCTTCATTCGCTCCACCGTGAAGAGGTCCTTTTAATGCACCCATCGCTGCTGTCACACCTGAGTAGACGTCAGAGAGTGTCGCAACACAAACACGTGCCGTAAATGTCGAAGCGTTCAACTCATGGTCTGCATGAAGAACAAGCGCTTGGTTGAACGCTTTTTCAGCCACTTCTGTCGGCTCTTCACCTGTCAACATGAACAGGAAGTTTGCAGCGTAAGAAAGACCTGTTTTAGGTGCGATTGGTTCCTGGCCTTTTTTGATACGCGCGTAAGCCGTAACAAGTGTTGCGATTTGCGCTTGTAATTTGATGGCTTTAGCGTAATTCGCCTCTGTCGACATATCTTCTGATGTTTCATCGTAAAGCGCGAGTTGAGAGAGCGCTGTTCGAATCATTGCCATCGCATTCGCCGACTTTGGTGCTGCCTTCATCGTCTCGAGAACGGCAGTCGCAACTGGTGCTTCGGAAATGAGTGCTTCCGACAGTTGCTTTAATTCCTCTTCTTTTGGTAGACGGTCGTTCCATAATAAGAAGACGACTTCCTCAAATGAGGCGTGCTCCGCCAAATCATCAATTGTATAACCGCCGTACGTCAATTGACCATCGATGATCGAACTGATTTTCGATGTCGTCGCGACGATTCCTTCTAAACCTTTAGTTTGCGTCATGACAATAATCCCCCTTTTTTTCCCCAGAAATTTAAAACGCTTTCATTTCCGTATTGAAAAAAAGACGTCCACTCAAGAGTCGTTCCCCATGCTTGTACCGCTGTACTCTTGAATAGACCATCTTGTTTCTGTTCTTAGTATAAACAAAATTACCCAAAAAGTGAATGAACTTGCATACTATTATCAAAAAATTAATTCGTATTCTTTGCTGATCCTGCTCATCCCGTGAACGTTTTTGCGATGATATCCCACATTCCGATGACAAGCGCAGCGATCCCAGCACCAATTAGCGGACCAACGGGTACTCCCCGAAAGAGTCCAACTGCGAGAATCGTTCCTGCAAGCAATGCCGTCGTGACAAGTGGGTCTTCTTTCATCAGACCAACACCATGTGCCGCTACGATCGCAACGAAGATTCCTGATAAAAATGAGATGATGCCGATATGCCCCCGAATACTTTGAATAAGTTCCTTAAATCCGATATCCCCTGCTGCGATCGGTACAAGAATCGCAGCCGTAATCAATGTGACACCCCACGTGATTCCTTTTGCCTGCAAGGATGGAAATAATCGACCATCTAGTCCGATCGCCTTGACGATCAACAGGAAAGCAGCAGCGATGATCAATGATTTATTTTGTGCGATGACCCCGATGAAGACGAGGGCAATCAAAAATAGATAAGCTTCCATACGTCCTCCTCATGAAAAAAAGACGGACATGACCTAAGTCACGTCCGTCATGAATGAATTATGCGTTATACAGTTTACCTGTCAATGGATCGATTGAGATCATTTGACCGTCTTTGAAGACTGTCAATGCATTTTCAACACCAACGATGACCGGTTTACCGAGTGATGGTCCAACGATACCAGCATGGCTAGTCAATCCACCATCTACTGTGATCATTGCTGCAGCCAATTCGATTGCAGGCATCATGTCACGATCTGTTGAGTTCGTAACGAGGATCATGCCTGGTTTCGCTTTCGCATTTGCTTCTTCAGCATTGTTTGCAATGACGACTTCACCAACAACACCACGTTCGCCGATTCCGCGACCGTTTGCGATCTCTTTACCAACGATGTGAACTTTTAGCATGTTCGTTGTACCAGCAGTCAAAGCAGGGATACCAGCCGAGATGACGACGAGGTCACCGTCTGTAACAAAACCAGCATCTTTCGCTGTATCTGCAGCAAGTGTCAACATATCATCCGTGTTGTCTGAGAGATGATCGACGACGATTGGATACACACCCCATACGATGTTTAACTGACGTGCGACACGTGCGCTTGGTGTAACAGCGACGATGTTCGGCTCCGGACGGTATTTCGAGATACGTGATGCTGTGTAGCCCGATTGTGTCGGTGTCAAGATTGCTTTTGCATCCAAGTTGATTGCTGTGTGCGTAACGGCTTGAGCGATCGCATCCGTTACTGTGTGCTCACTGCGAGTTTGACGATCTTTCAACAAGAGTTTGTAGTCGAGCATTTTTTCTGTACGTTTTGCGATCGAGTGCATCATTTTGACAGATTCAATCGGGTAGTCCCCTGCTGCTGTCTCACCTGAAAGCATGATTGCATCCGTACCATCAAGAATCGCGTTCGCAACGTCTGATGCTTCAGCACGTGTTGGACGTGGGAAACGTTGCATTGAATCAAGCATTTGTGTTGCTGTGATGACCGGTTTACCAAAGTCATTACAAAGCTTGATCAAGTCTTTTTGAGTTGGTGTTACGTCCTCTGTTGGGATCTCGATACCGAGGTCGCCACGCGCTACCATCAAACCGTCTGAAATCGCGAGAATTTCTTCGATGTTATCGACGCCTTCTTGGTTCTCGATTTTCGGGAAGATTTTGATGTGAGTCGCATTGTTTTTCTCAAGCAATTGGCGAATCGCAACGACGTCAGACGCACGGCGTACGAATGATGGTGCGATTAAGTCGACATCGCTCTTGATTCCGAATTCGATATCAGCTACGTCTTTATCTGTCAAAGCAGGAAGGTTAACCTTCACGTTTGGCAAGTTGACACCTTTTTTCGTTTTGATGACACCTTCGTTTTCGATAGAGCAACGAAGTTCACGGTTTGGAAGTTTTTCAACGACACGAAGACCGATGAGACCATCATCAAGCATGATCATCGAACCAACTTCGACGTCATCATAAAGTCCTTCATAAGTAACAGAGAACTTATCTTTTGTTCCGACGATTTCGTTTGCGTCACCACTGACGACGATGACTTCTTGTCCACGTACGAGAAGTGCTTTTCCATCTTCGAACGTATGAGTCCGGATTTCTGGACCTTTCGTATCAAGAAGAATCGTAACGATTTTGTTTGCTTCTTTTGCTGCACGACGGATATCTGTGATTCGTGCACCATGTTCTTCATAATCGCCGTGTGAGAAGTTCAAACGAGCGACGTTCATA
The DNA here is from genome assembly GCF_002440475.1 of Exiguobacterium sp. UBA6282. Lineage (NCBI taxonomy): Bacteria > Bacillati > Bacillota > Bacilli > Caryophanales > Exiguobacterium > Exiguobacterium sp. UBA6282. The sequence goes on from NZ_DJUM01000005.1 coordinate 54,627, forward strand.
CCTGCTTCGATCATTTCTGGGAGACGTTTTTCTGACGCCGGTCCGATCGTACATACAATTTTAGTTCTGCGCATATTCCATAAACCTCCTACGGTGTTTGGCCAAGTTCTCTTGCCCATTCCAATCCTATCGATGTTCGTTAAATCGAAAGCTGTTTTGAAAGCTCAAGGATTTCAAGATCCAGCTCATGTTTGTTTGCGTCGAGTGCCTCATCGATATCGAGATCAATCATCTTGCCACCACGTACACCTACGACACGTCCTTGTTTTCCTTGAAGTAGGATTTCGATGGCATGTGCCCCCATCCGACTTGCAAGTACACGGTCCGCTGCCGTCGGTGCTCCACCACGTTGAACGTGACCAAGAACCGTGACGCGTGTATCGAGACCTGTTTCTTTTGCGATAGCGTCTCCCACGTCCTGAGCACGACCTGCACCTTCAGCGACGATGACGATCGAGTGTTTCTTACCGCGGTTGACACCACTTTGAATGCGATCGAGCACTTCTTTTAAATCTTCAGGACGCTCTGGAACAAGAATCGATTCTGCTCCACCAGCAAGTCCTGCATATAATGCGATATCACCCGCATCGCGTCCCATGACTTCAATGACATACGTCCGCTCATGCGACGATGCTGTATCACGGATTTTGTCGATCGCTTCAAGCGCAGTATTGAGCGCTGTATCAAAACCGATCGTATAGTCCGTTCCAGGAATATCGTTATCGATCGTACCTGGAAGTCCGATTGTCGGGAAGCCAAGTCCAGTCAATTTTTGGGCACCACGATACGACCCGTCTCCGCCTACGACGACGAGTGCATCAATTTCAAATTTCTTAAGATTGACGACCGCTTTTGCTCGTCCTTCTTCTGTACGGAACTCAGGGCAACGTGCTGAACGTAGGAACGTTCCACCTCGTTGAATGATGTCACCGACTGATCCAAGGTTCAACTGGACGATGTCCCCGTTGATTAATCCTTGATACCCGTTGTAGACACCGAATACTTCTAAGCCATGAAAAATCGCTTTACGCGTGACAGCACGCACCGCGGCGTTCATACCTGGTGCATCGCCGCCACTCGTTAAGACAGCAATCCGTTTTAAACTCACGTTAATCACCTCTCCATTAATCTGAATCTAAAATAGCACGTTGTTTTCTTGTTTTACAACAGGGCAGATTGCATAAACTTTCACTATCTTTTTCATCATCAATTCCGGAAATGAGGAATATCAATCATGATAGCGATTACATGGTGCTTATGTGCCAATTTGGTGATATTTTTCGGTCCGTTGATCGAGGAGCTCTTCCTTGGTCAGATGAACCAAAGTTTCGAGCTTCTGTACCAAGACAGATTTTAATTTATCCGCCTGTAATGACACATCAAGATGTGCTCCTCCGATGACTTCAGGAATGATGGCATCCGCGATTCCAAGGCGTAACAAATCAGGTGCTGTGATTTTCATCGATTCTGCAGCCTTTTCCGCAAGACTCGCATCTTTCCACAATAATGCTGCAGCACCTTCAGGAGAGATAACGGAATACGTCGAGTTCTCAAGCATCAAGAGTTGATCACAAACGCCGATTCCTAAAGCACCACCTGAACCGCCTTCACCAATGACAATCGAGATGATTGGCACAGTCATCCCAGCCATCTCAAACAAGTTTTTCGCGATGGCTTCACTTTGACCGCGTTCTTCTGCCGCACGTCCTGGATATGCTCCTTTCGTGTCAATGAACGTAATGATCGGTCGGTTGAATTTTTCCGCTTGTTGCATGAGACGCAGTGCTTTCCGGTACCCTTCTGGATGTGGCATCCCGAAGTTACGACGAATGTTCTCTTTTGTATCTTTTCCGCGTTGATGACCGATGATCGTCACGGGACGACCATTTAGCGTTCCGATTCCACCGACGATTGCTGCATCATCATACCCATGACGATCACCGTGCAGTTCGATGAAATCTTCACAAATCGATTCAATGTAATCGAGTGTCGTTGGACGTTCTGGATGACGTGCCAACTGAACACGATTCCACGCTTTCATATTCCCGTAAATATCGAGTTCTAACCGATGAAGGCGTTCTTCAAGAAGTTGCAGTTCTTCCTTGAAGTCAAGTCCTTGCGTTTCCGCCATGTCATGAAGTTCAAGAATTTTTTCGCGTAACGCGATGACTGGTTGGTCAAATGGTTGCATGGTTCGTTCCCTCCGCATGTAGCTTTAAGATTCGCGTATAGTACGTCTTCAGATCGTGTCGTGATACGACATCGTCCAGTTGACCTGCTTGCAATAAGAATTCTGCTGTTTGGAAATCTTCCGGTAGTTTTTCACGAATCGTCTGTTCGATGATCCGGCGACCCGCAAATCCAATCAACGCACCCGGTTCAGCAATGTTGAAATCACCTAGCATCGCAAAACTTGCTGATACACCACCGGTTGTCGGATGGGTCATACAAGAAATATAGAGTAACCCTGCATCTGAATGCTGTTTTAAAAAGAGACTCGATTTCGCCATCTGCATGAGACTGACCATTCCTTCTTGCATCCGTGCCCCACCTGAAGCAGAGAATATCGTGACAGGTAGACGATGTTTCGTCGCGTAACGAACAGCTTCAGAAATTGCAGCACCAACGGCAGCTCCCATCGAGCCCATCCGGAATCGCGCATCCATGACACAAGCGACGAGTGGGTGACCATTCACATTCCCGACGCCACAGACGATCGCTTCCTTAAGACCCGTTCTGACTTGATCTCCTTTTAATTTTTCCGGATAGTCCTCAAATCCGAGGGGATCCGCTTGAACTGCTGGCAGATCAAAATATGTTACCGAACCTTCATCAAATAATTGCGTAAAACGTTCTTGTGCAGTCAATGGATGATGATATCCACATGAACAGACGCGTAGGTTCGCTTCTAGTTGTTTCGTATATTGGATCAATTTACATTTCGGACATTTTGTCATTAAGCCAACAGGCACATCGACACGTTGCTCCTTTGAAGTCAACGTGACGAACTTTTTAGGTTTTCGAAAAAATGCTTGCACGTTCAGTTCCCCCTTGTCATCTATGGGCGGTTCAAGAGTTGTTCCCGTTCCACTTGCGTATAGAGTTCCCCTTGACCGAAGCTTTTATGGAAGGCATTGACTTGTCGCCAGATTCGTTCAAACAGATCGTTATCGACCGTCTGAATCAATGTCTCACGAAACGCTGCATCGGATGCAACGACTGGTGCAAGCACCGAAAGGTCATCCAGCTGCGCGAGCGCTGCTTGCTCAAGCAAGCGGAGCGTTCCTGCCAAGTCTTCGAACTTCGAATCGCCAGTCACTAAGAATTGAGCGATGATTTGAATATAGGTATGATCGTCACGGTTCAACAGAAAGCTTCCGCCTCCATGTCGTGTCTCGACGATGCCTAAATAAGCGAGCGTCCGTAATGCTTCTCGTACGGACGGTCGGCTGATGGATAGTCGTTCTGCCAGTTCCCGTTCCGATGGGATTCGGTCTCCTGGAACTAATCCATCTTGTTCGATCATCAATTTAATCGCCGCGATATTGGCTTCAAACGCATTTCGTTTCTTCTCCATATCGATACGGCACCACCTTTCTGACCCTTCAGTCGGTTGCTTTAATCGGTGGCATTGGTCAGACCAATTACCCTTTATTATAACAAATCTTATTACCTACTACTAGTTTGAGCGAGGCACATTTTTCAGGACGACATGATCCTCACCAAACTGCATACGTAGACGAGCTAATAATTCCTCATCATGCCGAACCGCATAAAGTGGCGGTAACGATTTCGTCTCGCGTGAATCAGCGTAGCGAACGACGACTGGAATATCGCCTGGCGCAGCTTCTAACAATTGTTCGAGTGTGGCTAGCTCATTTTTTGATGTTAGCTTGACGAACAATACATCTTGTCCGAGTGGCCGGAGCCGTTCCAAAATGAATTGGCGCTCCCCTTCACGATCTTGAACCTTCAATTCGATCAATAAGACATTCCCTAAATAAAGAGAACGACGGAACCGCTCATACTGACTTGGGAATACGACGACTTCTTCATTTGAATACCCATCAACCGCTTGAATGACCGCCATCTCTTGACCGCGTTTCGTCTTGAATTCTCGGATTTGATCAATATAGCAGATTAAATAATGCGTGTCTGCTCCGACACTAAGATCATGAAAATAAGCAGATTCGACCGGTGCTTTCATCGCTGTCGTCAAAGGAGAATACGTTAACCAGAATCCGAGTGCATCTCGTTCCAGGCGTGCCCAGTCGGAATCGCTTCGTTTCGATGACTTCTGTGTCCGGCGTTTCCCGAGGATTGCCAGTTCGTCCGGTAATAAGGTATTCGATGATTCCGTGAAGTACTCGAGCACCTCTTGTTCAGCGAGTCCACGATCGCCGTGCGTCGCTCGGTCTAATGCGCCACTATAAAGTAGTAATTCGATTTTTGCTCGTTCCTTTTTACCCCATCCGACATGAGTCAATAGATCGGCGATCGTCGCCGTGTGCTTCGACGCTTCTTTTAACCGTTCGAACTCTCGCTCGGAAATACCTTTAATCACATGGATTCCAAGTCGAATCCCCTTTCCCTCTAGTGAAGAACGATAATCGGAAATCCAGACGTCCGGTGATAGGACAGGGAGACGTCGTTCGCGCATCAACCGGACGAGGCGTTCCGGTTGTTCCACCGAAACGAGAAAGAAAATTTGCGGGAAATGCGCTTTGATATACCCAAGGGCATAACTAATCTTTGAGTAGGCGACTGCATGACTTCGGTTAAATCCATATCCGGCAAAACGTTCGATTTGTTCATAAAGTGAATGTGCTACTGTATCATCGAATCCATTCGTTCGTGCACCTTCTAAAAAATGGAGACGTTCCTGTTCGAGCGAATCCGTACTCTTCTTGGAAATCGCACGTCGTAATATATCTGCTTGAGCAAGCGTAAAACCAGCCACTCGCCGTGTGATTTCCATGACTTGCTCTTGGTAGACGATGATGCCATATGTCGACGCCAGCACCTCTTCTAATACAGGATGTACCATCTGATAAGGTTGACCGGCTTTTCGTTTTGCGTACAGATCAATGAATTTCATCGGTCCTGGACGATAGAGCGACATCGTGGCGACCAAATCTTCAAATCGATTCGGTTTCACTTCTCGCAATGTTTGTTTCATGCCTGGTGATTCGAATTGGAAGATATCATCCGTCTCAGCGCGGGCAAAGACTTGGAACGTCGCACGATCTTCTTCTGGAATTTGCGAGAGCGTAAAAGAGGGGTGTTCTCTTCGAATCAATTCTTCCATCCGACGCAAACGACTAAGATTGCGCAGCCCCAGCAAGTCAATCTTCAGTAATCCTTGACGTTCTAATGCTTGCATCAGGAACTGCGTCACGTATCGCTCGTTCGGTCCTGTCTCTAAGGGTGTCGTCTCGACGAGATTCTCTGACCCGATGACGACGCCGGCTGCGTGAACCGAACGTTGTCGCGGGAGACCTTCGACTGCTTGCGCTAGCTGTAAGAGTTGTCGACGTTTTTCACTTCCAGAGAACCAGCGATACGTCTGTTTATTTTGTTCGATTCCTTGTAACGTCGTCGATTTCCCAAGTTGTTTGACTGCAGCATCCAGTTCATCTTTTGAAAACTCCAGTGTTCGTCCGACGTCTCGCAGAGCGGCTTTGGCACCAAGCGTTGATAATGTTCCGATTTGAGCGACATGGTCTTTTCCGTAACGCATCACGAGATCTTCTAATACCTCTTCGCGTCGTTCATCTTCGATATCGATATCGATATCCGGCATCGAAATCCGCTCTGGATTCAAAAACCGCTCAAAGAGTAATCCATATTTCAACGGATCAACCGTCGTGATTCCAAGCGCATAACTAACGAGAGAGCCTGCTGCCGACCCACGACCAGGTCCAACATGAATGCCTTTCGCCTTTGCTCGTCGGATAAGTTCCTCGACGATCAAAAAATAATCAGCAAATCCGGTTTGTTCGATGACGGACAGTTCATAGGCGAGACGTTCCGCCGCTTCTTTACTTTCATGACCGTGTGCCAGTAATCCTTCTTCAGCATGCGTCCGTAGCATCGCATTCGAATCTTCTGCGACGCGCGGTAATGGACGTTGCTGGAACGGTAACTCTAAGCGTTCAGATGTCGCGGCAAATTGCTCAGCCATCGTGATTTCTCGCTCCGTAAAGTCTTCGAGTAACTCTTCTCGAGTCTTTAAATGCATCAAACGATCTGTTTTTTGATCTTGGAACGTCGTTGCTTCACGGATCGCACGTATTGCTTGATAAGCTGGGGCTTCAGCTCGATGAAGATAACGGACAGGATCGACCGGGATTGTCTCTACACCGAGTGATGCGGCTACTTCCCGATAACGCATGCGACTCTCTCGCTCGACCGTCGAGCGACTCGAAGTCACTCCCATATATGTACGCGCCCCTTGAACGTGTCCCATCCACTGCACGACGGAACGACGTAGACGTGTCATATCTTCCGATGCCTGACGAAGCGGAACGAGCACCGCAATGAGCGATGAGGCTTCAATAACCGGTTGTTCACTAGCTAATCGGTACAATTGCCGTAAGCCATCAGAAGAAAAAGCAAACCACAAGATACAACAGTCTTCTTCCTCGATTCGCTGTTCCCAGCCAATGACCGGTTGTAACTGTCGACGCTGACACGCCTCGATGAATGCCGGAACTCCGGTTAATGTCGTTTCACAGATGATCGCTCGTCCAAGCTGACGATGAACAAGCTCATCGAGGTACGTCTCGATTCGAATCAAACTTTGTAAGGGACTATATTGTGTCCGGACATTTAAGTGCATCTTCTATTCTCCTCTCTCTTCTGATGAAAGCTTAAAAAGTTTTCAGAACATTCATATCTAACTAACTCAAGTACTCGCCATCTGATTTATTATTCGCTACAATAAGTATAGAAATATCATGACGGGTACGGAAGGAGCATTTCTCATGATTTTGAATCGTAGTCAAATCGCACGTGAAAAGGTTGAACAACTAAAGTTAGGTGTTACTGCTTTTACTGAAACGGAAGAAATCGCTGAGAAGATTCGCAAGTCGGTCGCTGAACTTCAACTGAATGTCATTGAAGACCACACCGATCGTGGCGTATGGTTCATTCCGCAAGAAGAAACAAAAACGAAATAAGCATAAAAAGGCTGTTCGCTCCGCTTCCTCATGAGAGGAATGAGACCGAGCAGCCTTTTTTCCATTTAAAACTGGAAGTTCGCAGCGACCTCATTCAGACGATTAACGACACGTTCGACTTCACTTAACTGTTCAATCGTCGCACCAGACGCCATTGGATGTCCACCGCCATTGAATTCTTTTGCTACTTCATTGATGACTGGACCCTTCGAGCGAATTCGGACGCGAACTTCCATATCCGTTTCGAGGAACAGCGCCCAGCACTTCATTCCTTGTAAACCGGCAAAACTATTGACGAGTAACGATGCTTGTTCGACCGTTGCTCCAAATTGCTTCAATGTATCCTGTGTCAAAACGACATAACCGACGCCTTGATCCGTCAATTGGAGATGTTGAAGAACATATCCTTGTAGATGAAGCGCCGCCAGTTCTGTTTGGTACATATTACGATACAACCAATCTGTATCAATCCCTACATCAATCAATTGCGCCGCGACTTCAAACGTTCGTTTCGTCGTACCACGGAATTGAAAACGTCCCGTGTCACCGACGATTCCCGCATAGAATTGAATAGCAGCTGATGCCGGAATGTCGTATCCCCATTCATTCAATAGATGAACGAGCAGTTCCGATGTCGAACTCATCGTCGTATCGACGAGTTGCACTGACGCGTATGGATCCTCATCGGGATGATGGTCGATTTTAATGACGTCTTTTCCTGTCATCGCGACCTTCCCGTCAATCCGTGCTTGATTCGCCGTATCCAGAATCACGACTAACGCCTCTTTGTATAACTCGTCTTCTACCCGATCGAGCTTCCCCATAAATGACAATGATGTCGCCATCTCACCTGCCGACAAGACTGTTTTTTCAGGAAACTGGTGTTGCAATGTCAATTGTAAGCCGAACTGACTACCAAGTGCATCGGGGTCTGGTCGTTCGTGACGATGAATGATGATCGTATTTGCAGCTTCAATCATTTGTTTGATTTGCTCTTTCACTGTGCACAGCTCCTCTAATCTTGATATGATACTAGATGAAGACAAAAAGGAGGTCCTTTTAACATGCAATTCATCCTCATCGCCCTCATCGTTTTCTCGCTTGGTGGGTATTTGTTAGCAAAACGCCGCGCGTTCCATACGAAAAGCACGAACCGAAAATACTTGTTCAATACACAAGCGAGCATTTGGTTGAGTCTGTTCGTCATCCTATTCGCCGTCAACCAGTTCGTTTCCGGGAACGGATTAACGACACTCGTCGGAAAAGTGGTCTGTTCTATTTTAATCGTCGTCGGTGTTGCTTCATTCATCGCTGGATTCATCCGTTACAAAAAGATTTATCCATATGTCGTCCGTGAGATGGAGCAATCCTGAGCGAGATTCAGAGGAACCGAAGTCAATCGACTTCGGTTCTTTTTGTATTCACTTAACGATCGATGAGTTGCGAAGTCACGAGTGCTTTCGCAACGATTTGTGTACCTTGATACATTTCGACATCGACTTTCCCGAATTTCCGACCAACGTCAAAGACATTGGCCCGGATCGTTACCGTGCTCTCAATCTGAACAGGTTTAATGAAATAGATGCTGACGTTTTCAATGACAAGGTCACCTTTCTTCATGTGACGCAACATTCGCGTCGCCCCTTCGACGAGAAGCGTCGTCAATACACCACTTGAAGCAGTCCCCATGAAATTCGTCATTTGTGGAGAAACCTCAAGTGATAAGTACGGTCCCCGTTCGTCCTCTGCCGCTTTAATCTGCCCTGTGATCAGATCATCGAATGTCTCCCCGACCTGCGGCTGGCGATTCGCTAGTTGCAACGCCTTGAGGACATCTTGACGGCTAATGATCCCAAGCAATCGCCCATACTGGTCAATGACCGGTAACATTTCGATTCCTTCCCATACCATCTGATGCGCAGAATTCGTGACACTCGTTCGAATGCCGACCGTAATTGGATGCCGCGTCATGACTTTTTCAACAGCCCAGTCATGTGGACGGTCAATGATGTCCTTCGCCGTCACGACACCGACGACCTTCATTTGTTCATCGATGACAGGATAACGATTGTGTTTCGTCTGTTCGTTCAACTCGTGCCAACGTGAAATTGGATCCGTCGTCTGTAAATAGAACGTATCATGTAAAGGAATCAAGATATCCGAGACGAGTAAGATTTCTTTTTTGATCAATCGATCATAAATCGCTCGGTTGATCATCGTTGCGACCGTAAATGTATCGTATGACGTCGAAATGATGGGCAACTCCATCTCATCCGCCAATCGTTTTGCATCCTCCGTTGTATCAAATCCACCGGTGATCAATACAGCGGCCCCTGCTTCAAGCACGAGTTCGTGTGCTTTTTCACGGTTCCCGATTATGACGAGACTGTCGACATCGATGTAACGCATCATCGCTTCAAGCTTCATTGCGCCAATGACGAATTTCGTCAATGTCTTGTGTAATCCATTTCTTCCACCGAGAACTTGACCATCGACAATATTCACGACCTCCGCGAATGTCAGCTTCTCAATATTTTCTTTTTGTTTCTTTTTGATTCGAATCGTTCCGACTCGTTCGATCGTCGAGACGAACCCAAGATTCTCCGCTTCCTTGATGGCGCGATAGGCCGTTCCTTCGGATACGGTCAAGTCCTTCGCGATTTGTCGGACGGAAATCTTCGTTCCGACATCAAGATCTTCGATATGTCGAATGATCTGTTCGTGTTTCGTAGGCATACTGTATCCCTTCTTTTCCTTTTTTCTACTCTCCTGTCATTATACTGTACTACTCTAAAGATGAAAACGTGTACTAGTCTGATTTACGATAAATGTTTTTCGAATCGGACGATGGTATACTTATGTAGAAAATGAGCAGAGAGGTGGAATCACATATGAGCGAACGTACGAATTACATTAGTGCTTTCTTGAAAGAACAAGGAATCGATTTAGCCGTCATTACTTCAAAGGCGAATGTCTTTTACTTTTCAGGAGTCTACGCAGAACCTCACGAACGTGTCATGGCAGTCCTCGTTGATGTAACCGGCAAACATGTATTATTCTGCCCGGCACTCGAAGCAAGTATCGTTGCAGCGAGTCCTTGGGAAGGAGACGTCGTCACGTATGAGGATCATGAAAATCCATTCGATCGTTTAGCTGAATTATTCAAGACATTTGAACATTCAAACAATCGGATCGGTATTGAAGGTGAACATATGACGTTTAGTCGATATCAAGAACTGAGCTCACATCTTGAAAATGCAGCCATTCTTGATATTGGTGAGTCCTTACAAGCGCTTCGCTTGAAGAAAACACCGGAAGAAATTGCTATCCTTCAAGAAGCAGCAGCACTTGCGGATGAAGCGATCGAAATCGGTAAACAAGCGATCCGTCCAGGTATCACGGAAATCGAAGTCATTGCGGAAATCGAATATGAAATGAAGAAAAAAGGCGTCCGCGAGATGTCGTTCGATACGCTTGTCCTATTTGGTGCAAACAGTGCTGATCCACACGGTGTCCCAGGTGACCGCGTCATCCAAGAAGGCGATTTCGTCCTATTCGATCTCGGTGTCATTTGGAAAGGCTACTGTTCAGACATTACACGGACCTTCATTTATGGTCAGGCAAGCAAAGAACAAACTAAAATCTATGAAACGGTCCGCCAAGCACTTGAAGCCGCGACAAAAGCGAGTCAGATCGGTACGACACTCGGTTCATTGGATAAAGCAGCCCGCGACGTCATCACAGAGGCTGGTTACGGGCAGTACTTCACACATCGCGTCGGTCACGGACTCGGAATCGAGGTTCACGAATTCCCGTCCCTCGCTTCGAACAACTTACTGACGGCTGAAGCTGGTATCGTCTACACGCTCGAACCAGGTATCTATGTTCCCGGAGTCGGCGGCGTCCGGATCGAAGATGATATCCATCTTACTGCGGAAGGTCCGGTTGCGTTAACTCGCACACCAAAACACCTTCAATCGATTCCATCATCTTAAATCAGTAAAAACACCTAATCCAAGCGATGGATTAGGTGTTTTTTATTTACTTACGGGATTGATGGACGACATTGACGCCCCCTGTCACATCAAGAATCGCACCTGTGATCATACTTGATTCTTCTGCGAGTAAGAAGGAGATGGCGCGAGCGATATCTTCCCCGACACCCGTTCTTCCGACTGGTGTTTCTTCATCTTGCTCTGCTTCGGAAATCCGTTTCGTCTTGTTATCACCGACGATGTTCCCCGGATTGACCATGTTGACCGTAATGCCGTGCTCTGCCTCTTCAAGCGCCACACTCTTCGTCAAACTCACCATCCCGCTTTTTGCAGCAGCGAACGCCGCCCGGCACACCCATCCTGGCGCTGTCGCACTTTCTGGAAAACCATACGTGATGATTCGACCATAGGCTTGCTTACGCATGATGGGTAATACTTGACGTAACAACCAGAAACTAGCGGTCAGATTCCCGGTAATGACTTCATTCCATTCTCGATCGCTATAATCTACTAATGCTTTCCGCTCGAATATATATGGTCCTGCATTAAGTATCAACGCATCAATCCGACCTTGCTCGTTAATTGCTTGTTGAGCTGCGTGTTCCACTTCTTCTTGGTTCGTCACGTCTGCTTGAATCGTCACAAGATTCGGATGTGTAAACTCGGGTTCGGAACGATGGAACGCCGTTACTTTCCATCCTTCTTCCAATAACTGGCGTGTTACTCGTTCTCCCAATCCTTTTGTACCTGCTGTAATTAACGCGTGCCTCATCTTGGCATCGCCCCCTTTCACTGACTCCATCTTACGATGGAATGGAAAGGTAGGACAATTTTTAGAACTCGTTGAATGTTTCGTCCGCTTCCAGTAAGAGAATGGTATAATTAGGGTGTACTCATCATATCGATTACGAAGGGATGGATTCATCATGGCAATCGTCTATCATAATGTACTTGTAGCAGTAGATGGCTCAAAAGAGGCAGAACGTGCCTTCGAGACGGCAATCGATGTTTCATTGCGAAATGATGCAAAATTGATCATCGCACACGTCATTGATACACGGACGTTCGCAACAGTAGAAGCATATGACCGTACCATCACGGAACGTGCTGAATCTTACGCGAAGGAATTGCTAGACGAATATGTCAAGACCGCTCAAGATCGCGGTGTACAGGAAGTCGAAGTTGCAATTGAATACGGTTCTCCAAAAGTCACGATTGCCAAAAAACTTGCTCCTAATCACGATGCTGATTTAATCATCTGTGGCGCGACCGGCTTAAACGCTGTTGAGCGTTTCTTCATCGGTAGTGTCTCTGAAAGCATTACGCGTTACGCAAAATGTGACGTCTTGATCGTTCGTTTATGAACCACTCTTCTATCAAACAAAAGCCTCTCTCCCTTCATCTCAAAGGAAGAGAGGCTTTTTGACGACCTGCTTAAACAAAAAACCATCGAACCAATGTCCGATGGTTTGAAATCATTTGTATTTTACTGTAACGGTACGACGACCCCAGTTGAATGCTTCTGAACGAGAGTAGTAAAGGATATCCATCTTCTTACCTTTGATGGCACCGCCAGTATCAGCAGCTGTATATGTCCCTTTCAACTTCCCTTTGTAATACACTTTGACTGTCGAACGAAGTGGAATGACACGTGGATCAACAGCTACGACTTTCTTTTTCGAGCTTTTGATGTTCCAACCGATTGCTGTCAGGTTGCCACTGCCTGGATCATACGGTGTATAAGCTGTCGCACTCACGTTCGTGACTGTTTTCCAACCGCCCGTAGATTGTTTTTTTGATCCGCTTGACGTCACGACCTTCGAGTAGCTCGCGCTAAGATAAGCCGTCTTACCTTTGTAGCTTACTTTGTACCAGTTCCCTGTTTTTGCTTTGTACGATAACGTTTGGTTCTTATATAGAAGACCGAGTTTCTTCGAAGAAGTAGTAGCTTTTTGACGAATGACTAGGCTATCGACTGTTGACTTGACGCTTTTCTTAGTTGCAGCCTCTGCTTGAAGACCTGCGAACGAACTGAGTGCTAACACGACCGTTAAAACACTTGCGAGCATTCGTTTCATCATGTATTTTCTCCTCCATCATTGTTTCGTGTTTGTTAACTGAGATTAATATACATGACAAAAGCAAGTAGTGCCGTTACATATAGACCACAAAAATATGTCTGTACTATTACCGTTATGTTACAAAAGACTCATTTTTTTAAGAAATGACCCTTTTTTAGGTTTATTTTTACGATGATGACGCTTCTTTTTTCGTTGTATGACAAACGTCGTAACAATAGATCATACGTTCGCGTATCACTTTTCTGGGATTTCATCAAAAAAAGGACTAAATCGTTGTATTAACGATTCAGTCCTTTTTAAAAATTATGCGTTTTGAGCAACCAATCCACCAACACGAACTGTATCGCGTGCGATCATCAATTCTTCATTCGTTGGAATGATAATGACTTTGACTGGTGAGTGTGGGTAGTTAATGAAGAGTTCTTCTCCATGAGCTCCATTGTTGAGTGATGGATCCCAGTAAACGCCCATGAATTCGAGACCACGTAGGACACGCTCACGGATTGAATCTGAGTTTTCCCCAACACCAGCTGTGAAGATAATGGCGTCAACACCATTCATCTCAGCAGCATATTGCCCGATGTATCCGTGGATACGGTTCGCGAAGATACGGAGTGCCATCTCTGAACGGTGGTTTCCTTCCTTCGCAGCCGTTTGGACGTCACGCAAGTCACTTGAAAGACCTGAGAGTCCGTAGATTCCAGACTCTTTGTTCATGACGTTCAAGACTTCTTCCGCTGTTTTCCCTGTTTTCTCCATCAAGAATGGAATCAAAGCTGGGTCGAGTGAACCAGAACGTGTTCCCATCGTGATTCCTTCAAGCGGTGTGAAGCCCATCGTCGTATCGATTGATTCGCCACCCGAAACTGCTGCGATTGATGCTCCGCTACCTAAGTGACATGAGATCAAACGAAGGTCTTTTAATGGACGACCGAGTAATTCAGATGCACGTTCTGTAACATATTTGTGGCTCGTACCGTGGAAACCATATTTACGGATACCGTATTCTGTGTAGTAATCATACGGTAAGCTGTAAAGGAAGTTTTCTTCTGGCATCGTTTGATGGAACGCCGTATCGAAGACCGCCACTTGCGGCACTTCCGGAAGCAATGCTTGGAATGCCCGGATTCCGATCAAGTTTGGTGGAATGTGAAGTGGTCCGAGTTCTGTATACGACTCGATATCTTGCATGACTTCATCCGTGATCAATACAGAGTCTGCATATTTTTCTTTACCATGAAGAACACGATGTCCGACACCTTTAATCTCATCGTAAGACGAGATGATTCCGAACTCCATTAATTTTTCGAGGGATAACTCGACTGCTTCTTTATGTGTTGCAAGCGGGAGGACATCTGTATACTTTTGTCCTTCACCATATTTAATCGTAAAGATTGCATCGTCTTTACCGACACGTTCAACGAGTCCGACTGCAATCATCGTTTCGTTCGGCATTTCGAGCAATTGGAACTTCAAAGACGAACTACCTGCGTTTACCGCCATAATTTTTGCCATGATTTTTCCCCTTTTCCATTTGAATCCAATGAACATTCACATCTGTTTAGGTTTTCTTCTATTTCTGTTCTACAACTAGAATAGTCAAATTAACGACAGATTTCAATCACTTTGCGTAATTCATTTTAATTCTGTGTTAATCCATTCATCAATCTGTTTCACCATACCACCAAACGCACGGGCATCAGTGAAAGATGGTAGTTCAGCAAGTAACGCTTGTTTTGGCATCTTCATACCGGCTAAATGATTACGGACGATCAAATAACTTTTTGCTGCCTGTTCTTGTTTGAACATG
This sequence comes from Exiguobacterium sp. UBA6282, assembly GCF_002440475.1. Lineage (NCBI taxonomy): Bacteria > Bacillati > Bacillota > Bacilli > Caryophanales > Exiguobacterium > Exiguobacterium sp. UBA6282. Next base: position 69,694 of record NZ_DJUM01000005.1, read on the forward strand.
GTTAACGGCAATTGTAAAATGCCGATGACGTGCGCTTTTGATTCAAAGTACTGTTTCAACTTGCCTTCCGTATCATGCTGGAACAAACCGTTCGGAATGACAAAAACACCGAACCCACCTGGTTTGACGTATTGCATCGCTTGTTCGATCAATAAGAAATGACTATAACTCATACCCTCATCTCGTTTCAAGATGTAAGAAGCAGCAGCCTCTTCATCCGGATAATAACCGACTGGGAGATCAGCCATCGCAAGATCAACTGGATCTAGCAACAAAGGTCGTAACGCATCTTGATGCGTATACGTAACAGGGTAGTCGAGTAATTCCGTTACCGCTGCCGATAAACGAATTAACGTCTCATCTACCTCAACTGCTTCAGCAGATGTGCCCGTCGAAAGCTGACTCAAGACAGCGTGTAACATACCACCTGTTCCACTTCCTAATTCAAGTAGTCGGATGCCCTCCTTACCTACCAATTTCCCGATTAGATAACCAGCAAACAAAGCGACGCTGTCTGGCGTCGGCAAATGGTTAGGTTGCGCTTGTTTCATCCCTTCTAAAATAGCAAGCGATACTGCCTTTCGAATGACCTCTTTGTCTACATTTTCAGTATGGCGATCGTTCAACCGGTCAATCACAGTCGTCAACGCTTCTAGGTAAGGCATATCAAGATCACGTTCGATTTGTTTTGTTTGACGTGTTAATTCCTTATATAACTTTTCTAACGGCTCCATGTACGTCATCCTCTCCAAAACGAAACGGCCCCCCGTAGAGCGGGAGCCGTTTCTATCATTAGTTCCATTGTAACGCTTCAGCGTCGTTTGTAAACCATTCTTACTTCGCTTCACGTGCTGCAGCGAGTGCTGCTTCGAAATTTACCTCATCCGTTGATTCTTCGAGGTATTCGACATACGTGATTTCGTTGTTCGAATCTAAGACGAAGACAGAGCGAGCAAGCAGACGTAATTCTTCGATTGCCACGCCGTACTGTGTACCGAATGAAAGATCACGGTGATCAGACAATGTCACGACTTGATCAAGACCACTTGACGCACACCAACGACGTTGCGCGAACGGAAGGTCGTTTGAGATCGTCATGACCGTCACACCTTCGATTTTAGCTGCTTCTTCGTTAAATTTACGAGTCTGCGCATCGCATACCCCTGTATCGATTGATGGGACGACACTGATGATTCGAACACCTTGGTATGTATCACGTGTTACGGGCGATAAGTCGTTAGCTAACACTTGAAAGTCCGGTGCTGTTTGTCCGACTTGAACCGCTGTACCTTGAAGTGTGATTGGATTTCCTTTAAACGTTGCCATATGAATTCCCCTTTTCCCCTGATTGGATATACTGTATTTTCTATTTAACTATAGGAATGATCTGCGAAGATGGCAAGTATTCTGCCATAATTGATGGACTTCAGTACCCGTCTTTCTAAAAAACAGGTATAATAAAAGAGTTCATGAAACGCTTTCAAGGGGGAATTGACCATGGCTCGAAATAATGTCTACCTGTACTACCGAAATACACAAAGACACGAGACGCAGGTGCGAAAGTTGATTGATGTCGGTACACGATACGGACTGAATGTCGTCCAAGATCATCGACAAGCAAACATCATCGTCTCGATTGGTGGAGATGGGGCTTTCTTGCAAGCGGCACGCTTCACAGGTTTCCGTGATGATGCGATCTATGTCGGATTCGCTGAAGGACCAAACTCGTTCTACTGTGACTTTGATATCAATGATCTTTCTGCGGTCGAAGCAATCTTTAAAGAGACGGGCAATCGTGTCTCGGATGGCGAAATCGAAGTACGTCGTTATCCACTACTTGAAGCATCCATCAACGGTGGACCACCGATGCTCTGTCTGAACGAATGTTCCGTAAAGTCGAGCATCATCAAATCACTCGCAATCGAAGTCTATATCGATGACTTCCTGTTTGAGACATTCCGCGGGGATGGAATGGTCATCTCAACACCGACGGGATCTACGGCTTATAACAAGTCACTTTCTGGTGCGATCGTCGATCCATTGATCCACTGTCTTCAAGTCAGCGAGATCGCTTCCGTTAACAATAACCGGTACCGGACACTCGGTTCTGCTTTCCTATTGAACCGCGGACGGAAACTCTCGTTACGCATCATTGAGGACGGAAACGATTATCCGATCATCGGGATGGATAACGAAGCACTCAGCCTGACACGAACGGATTCAGTCGATATCCAGCTCTCTGAAAAAGAACTTAAAACCGTCAAATTGACGAACAATACATTTTGGCATAAGATTCAACGCTCATTCTTATGACAACAAAAAAATCTGCCTCCTCGGGGCAGATTTTTTTGTTGCATCTTCCGTTACGTCACCCCTTATACTCCAATCAAAGGAGGTATACAGATGATGTATTCCACTCAGGAAATCGCCAAACTTACCGGCGTCACAAAACGAACGCTTTATCATTATGAGACGTTCGGTCTCCTTGTGCCAAAGCGCAACGATGCCGGTCACCGATATTATAGCAGTGAGGATCTTTTACGTTTACAACAAATCCTTCTCTATCGCTCTCTTGATTTTCCGCTGTCAGAAATCCAAAGATTACTTACACAATCTGACTCCAGTCATCACACGATATTGAAAAAACAAATTGTACTACTTCAAGAAAAAGCTTCGCATTATCAGATGCTCGCTCAACTCGCTGAACAAACATTACTCACTTTAATAGGAGGACTCCCCATGAAAGATGAACAATTATTCCGCGGTTTACGTCACGAAGAGATCGTCATGCACGAAAAACAACATGCAGAGGAAGTCGAGGAACACTACGGTGACACCGACGCATATCGAATCAGTGCAAAAAGACAAAAACAACGTACCCCAAATGAGAAAGAAAGACTTAGCGCCATGCACAAACAACTCGATCAACGCTTGACGATCCTTTACCGCGACGGACGTGCGGCATCTGACCCGGACGTTCAACAGGTCGTTAAGGAACAACATGACTTCATCGATACGTACTATTACCCATGTGAGTTATCTATTTTTGAGTCACTCGGTCAGATGTACGTGTCCGACGAACGGTTTCGCGCTTATTACGATACGTATGCACCTGGACTATCTTCTTTTTATTCAGAAGCTATTTCGCACTATGCAGAAGCAACATCAAACTAAGGCTGCTTCTGCCTGATAGACGATTTTACCAGCTTGGACAGTCTCCACTAAACGGTTATTCAAGATGGCTTCACCACGTAAGCGATAGAAGTCTTCTTCAAAGATGACGAAATCGGCATCGTATCCTGGTAAGAGTAATCCTTTGCGTCCATGTGTCTCGGTCGCGAGATGTGGATTTTTCGTAAAGAGTAACAAGGCTTCGTACATCGATAACGTCTCATTCGCCTTATTGACACGTCCCGCTGTTCCTTCCGTCGCTGCATACAGGGAACGCCGGACATCGGGGTCAGAGATCGGCGCATCTGCCCCACCGCATAATAATGCGCCGGTCTCAGCTAACGAACGTAAACGATAACTCCAGTCTAAGCGGTTCAATCCGAGTCGATCGACGATAAAGTCTGCGTCATCCAGTAAAAAGACCGGTTGAACGTCAATCAAGACCGGTAACTTCCGAATTCGTGCAAGCGTTTCTGGTCGAACGACCGTCGCATGAATGATCCGATCCCGCTTGCCTTTTGGTGCTGGATATTTCTCGAGCACCTGTACGAATCGTTCAATCGCTAAATCACCGATGACATGTGCCGCAACTGTAAACCCGTAACTACGTGCACGCTTGACGAGTTGTTCGAGTTGTTCTGGTGTATGCACTTCGATACCACGTGTCGTCGGATCATCCGAATAACCACGACCGAGAAGAGCTGTCCGTCCTCCGAGTGCGCCGTCGACGAATAGTTTCATCGCACCAATTGACATCGTTGATGGCAAAATTGGTTGCTGTTGCACGAACTCATCGATGACAAGATGATGAACGAGTAGATGTGTATGGAAGCCTGTCTCTTCTGTCACTTCTTTATATGCTTGGAGGATTTCCGCGACATCTCCGTGATACGATAAATCTTCTGTGTGTGCCGCAATGATGCCGTATTGATACAAACTCTTGATTGCTGATCGGAGTGACGATTTGTTTCGCTCTAAGTTTCCAGCTTGTAACGCATACAAAGGTTCAAGCGCCGCATCGTACAAAAATCCGTCAGCTTCGCCGTTATCCGATAAGCCGATCTTTCCACCATCGATGACAGTCGATGCTTTATAGCCGAGCTGTTGGAATAAAACATCGTTGACAAGTGCGGTATGCCGGTCTGTCCGTTTTAATAAGGCAGGAGCGTCCGGGAACAACTGATTCAGCCATGCTTTTGTCGGCGCACGGTCAAGTTTCGTTTCGTCATATCCTTCCGCCACGTGAATCCCATTGATTGGTTCTGCCTTGAGGAAAGCTTGTCCTAATGCTTCAAGCGTCGTATAACGCGAGGCATCGACACGGTTGATCGCTTCCCCGTAGCCAATCAGATGAATATGTGCGTCTGTGAAGGCTGGATAAACAGCTTTTCCGTTCAAGTCTTGAATCTGATCAATACGTCTACCGAAACGTCGACGTAGTTTTCCTTCCTCTCCCATTGCGATGATCCGCGTCTTCTCGACGAACATCGCTGAATGGACGTCCTCTTCATGTGCCATCGTTCGAATCAATCCGTTTACGTATAGTGTTCCCATTCTACTCACTCCTCTTTTTACAAAAATAGGGTGACCATGACGGTCACCCTGAATTGTCGATCCTGATTTAAACGTGCAACGTTTCCTCTGGTGCACACGATCGTTTAATGCGTTCGATCGCGTCCGGATCGTATTCATTTAGGACACGTTCCGCTAAGACGATCGTACGTTCATAGTCTCCCGCTAAGAACTTCGTTTCCGCGATCGTCAGCGACATATGTATCTCATTGTCGTGGCGACGGTATCGGTTCGCATACTGGACGAGCCGTTCGGCATACGTGACTTCGAACACTAATGTATCTAACCGTTCTTGCACATGTTTAAACGTTTCTTGGACGTCTTGGCTTTGTGCAACGATCGATCGGACATTAAACGGTAACTCTTCGAGCCGTGTCTCAAGCGTCTGTAGCGAACGATTCGCATTACGTAGTGCTTCTTCAACTTCCGTTGGTAAGTTCGGTAATCCAAGTCGTTTCAGACGAAGACGTGTTTGCGAGAGCTGATGACGCCATTCGACGATCCTTTCGCGCACTTCTGTCTCTTCTTTTCGAAGCGCTTGAAGTTCGACCGTAAAGCGTTCGTACTGAATCATCAACTGTTCCTCTAAGCGAATCGCATCGCGCATTTGATCTTCGAGCATACTGAACGGAATGATTTTCCCAGCAATCGACTCATCGAGATCTTTTGCCGCTTCAAATAGTAGCTCTTCGTCACGCTGGATCGTTTCGTAGTGAATTCCAAGATCTGCTGAGATTTCATACTTTTCACGTAAGATACTGAACTCTTGTGCCAATTGATGAATCCGTTCGCGCATCCGTAATGCTTTTTGTTTCAAGGATTGATTTTCTTTTTTCACTTGATGACGTGCATCAACTTCACGACGGAACGTATCATACATTTGATCAACGTCGGCTGATAACTGTTGAATCGCTTCTTCTAAACCATCGACTTCAAGCATCTCGATTTTTTCAGAAAGGCTCAGACGTTGTTCCTCGAACCGTTTGATCTCGGATTGAAGACCGAGTGGTTCAAGCGGATACCCATCTAACGACATTTCCTTATAACCCGCTCCGAGCTGATCAATCCGTTGACGCAATTCATGTGCGAGAATCTTCCATTGTTTCGGCACGAGTTCAACAAGCTGACGCGTCGTCGCTACTTCTTGCTCAAGCAACAAGCTTGTTTCGTACGCCTTCGTCACTTCACCCGAAGCTTCGTATTGACACATCTCATTCCAGTGCGCGTTGATTTGTTCACTTCGTTCTTCCAGACGCGCGAGCGCCGGACCGAATGAGTTCGCTTGGATCAATAACGATTTCCGAACTTGCCCAGAATCAGCTTCCCCTTGCGCTTTCAACTCTGCTAGAACCGATTGATTCGTTTTGAACGTCGACATCTCGACGAGCATCTCATCGATCAATCCTTCGAGTTCCGCAATCAATTGTTCCGTTACTTCAAGGTCATTCTTGACGGCGATGAACCGGTATTTATCGAGCGCTTCTTCCGCTCGGTAAAGGGTTTCATCGATTTGGGCGACGTGGACCGTTAACAACTCTTCCCACGCTTGATGCCAGGAGCTGAACTTCGTCTCCGTCTCACCCGCCATCGGTAGTTGCTTTAAGTCCTGCAACTCCTTTGGAATCGATGCACTGACGATGCCTTGTTTGCGCATATCAAGTTCATCGATTTTCGTGTAGTATTTTTTTCGACTGATCATGCTGAATAGCATGACGAGTAATACGATGACGATGACTCCGATCACCCATGCCCACATTTGTCACGACCTCCACTCTGTCGTACGACTTTAGATTTTCTCTAAATCGCAATAATCTTATCCTTATAATAGTATAGCGCAACCGTTTTGCATAGATTTACAGAGGCTTTTCCTGATTTCTTCCGCTGTTTTGAATCCTTTGTCCAAAAATCAATTGTTTGTCAGCTACACGAAAACTCGTTAAACTAAAAAAAATACGCTTTTCACGGGAGGAATTTTATTATGTTCGAAACAAAGACATATGAAGGTGACCGGACGAAACAATATGACATGCTGTCAAAACAACTCGATGCGTTATTAATGGGAGAAGACAATCAAGTCGCGAACTTATCGAATGCGAGCGCGTTACTCAACCAATTCCTCGACCGTATCAACTGGGTCGGCTTCTATTTGACGGATACCGAGCAAAACCAACTCGTCCTCGGACCATTCCAAGGACTTCCAGCATGCGTCCGTATTCCATTCGGTCGTGGTGTTTGCGGAACGTCCGCAGCAGAACAAACGACACAACGGATCGAAGACGTTCATCAATTCCCAGGTCATATCGCATGTGACGCGGCATCGAATTCTGAAATCGTCATTCCACTCGTCAAAGACGGACAAACGATCGGCGTCCTCGATATCGACAGCCCAGAATTCAACCGTTTCGATGAAGTCGACCAAGCTGGTTTAGAAGCATTCTGTACGACACTACTTCGTCATTTGTAATTCTGATTGACAGTCGATTGTCCACACCGTATACTTGTAAAAGTGCAGAAATGATAACGATAGCGGTCAAATCGCTTACGTATCACATTTCATGACTCGGTGAATAACCGGAGGGGCATCGTGTAACTTTGCTATCAAGCGAGGGTGCCACATCATGAAATGGGCGTAACGTGGGTTTGATGGCGTTATTATTTTTATGCAAATAATAACGAACACTAAGGAGGAGTCTTATTATGGCTCGCTATACAGGTCCAGCTTGGAAACTTTCACGTCGTCTCGGTATCTCACTTACTGAAACAGGAAAAGAAATCGCAAAACGTCCGTACGCTCCAGGACAACACGGTAACAGCCGTCGTAAAATGTCTGAGTACGGTCTTCAACTTCAAGCGAAGCAAACGCTTCGTCACATGTACGGAGTAAACGAACGCCAATTCAACCGTATGTTCAACGATGCTGGCAAAATGCCTGGTATTCACGGTGAGAACTTCATGTTCTTACTTGAAACACGTCTTGATAACGTCGTTTACCGTATGGGTATGGCTCGTACACGTCGTGCTGCTCGTCAGCTCGTCAACCACGGTCACATCCAAGTTGATGGCGCTCGCGTCGACATCCCGTCGTTCCGCGTGAAACCAGGTCAAACGATCTCAGTTCGCGAAAAATCGAAGAACTTTGTCGTTATCAAAGAAGCACTCGAAGTTGCTCCAGCAACTAAAGACTTCGTTACTTTCGATGCTGAGAAGCTCGAAGGAACGTTCGTCCGTCTTCCTGAGCGTTCTGAATTGAACGATCAAATCCAAGAACAACTCGTCGTCGAGTACTACTCACGTTAATCGATTGTTCCAGCACTCACTTCGGTGGGTGCTTTTTTTGTACATATCATGAAAATGTATACCTGGTCTTAAAAAAAGAGTGACGCCAATTATTTATTTGTGTTAACCTATAAATATAAATAGTTAACGCAAATAGAAAAGAGGACTTTATTCATGAAAACAAGAGATTTAACGTTCATCGCCCTTGGTGCTGCCATCATCGCAGCCGTTAGCTCTTTGCCGCAGATCCAACTGGTCGGCGCCGTTCCGATCACACTTCAGATGCTCGCAATCATGACGGTCAGTGCCATTCTCGGTGGAAAACGCGGTGGACTTGCTGTCTTGATTTTCTTATTGCTCGCAGCTGCTGGTCTCCCTGTTCTCGGCGGAAAAGGTGGACTTGCTCCATTCGTCGGACCAACTGTTGGGTATTTGATCGCCTTTCCGATTGCCGGATTCTTCATCGGTCTCATCGCTGAAAAAACACGTCGTTTCGTCCCCCTCTTCATCGGGATGATCGTCTTCGGACTTGGTTTAGTCTACTTGCTCGGAACATTCGGTCTGATGGCTGTACTCGATCTGTCGTTCAAAGATGCTTTTGCGATCAACTATCCTTTCGTCTTATGGGATACGATCAAAGCCGTCATTGCCACGACGATCGCCGTTCGCTTGTTGCCACTTCGCTTATTCCGGACAGCTTAAAAAACGCTCTCTGCATCTATGTGCAGGGAGCGTTTCGTTTATCATCAAGCATGCTCGACGACGAAGTATTTTTTCTTTCCGCGACGTACGATCGTAAAGCGACCGATTGCATCTGATTCAGTGATTTCTTTCGTTAAGTCTTGCTCGCGTTCTCCGTTGAGGTAGATCGCACCGTTCGTGACGTCTTCACGTGCCTGACGTTTTGACGGACTAATCTTCGCCTCAACGAGCACGTCGACGAGGTTGTTTGATTCGCCGAGTGTAAAGCGTGGCATGCCTTTGAAGGCATCTTCGATATCTTCGACTTGCAACGATTTAATATCTCCGCTAAAGAGTGCCGTCGTAATACGTTGTGCTTGTGTCAGACCTTCTTCACCGTGAACGAGAACCGTCATTTCTTCTGCAAGACGACGTTGTGCGACGCGCTTCTCTGGTGCTGCCTTGACTTCTTCTGCAAGTGCATCGAGTTCTTCGTGCGTCAAGAACGTGAAGTATTTCAAGAACTTGATGACGTCGAGATCGTCTACATTGAACCAGAACTGGTAGAACTCGTACGGTGACGTTTTATCAGCATCTAACCAGACCGCACCGCCAGCTGTCTTACCGAATTTCTGACCATCCGCTTTCGTAACGAGCGGTACTGTCAATCCAAATGCTTTTTCTTCATGACCAGCACGACGAATCAGCTCCATTCCTGCTGTGATGTTCCCCCACTGATCACTACCTCCTACTTGAAGACGGCATCCTTTGTCTTCGTAAAGTTTCAAGAAGTCAAACGATTGAAGTAACATGTATGAGAACTCAGTGAATGAGATACCGTTTTGAAGACGTGAATCAACAGAGTCCTTCGCAAGCATGTAGCTGACCGGGAAGTGTTTTCCGATATCACGTAAGAAATCGATGATTGTCAAATCTTTCGTCCAGTCTAAGTTATTGGCGATCGTGACCGGATTTTCACCTTCAAGTGGTAAGAAACGTGACAGTTGATCTTTAATCCGATTCGCGAACTCTTCGACGATATCCGATGTGTTCAATGACCGTTCCGTTGCACGACCACTCGGATCCCCAATCATCCCAGTTGCCCCTCCAACGAGACCTACGACATGGTGACCCGCTTGTTGGAATCTTTTTAAGACTAAAATCGGCAACAAGTGTCCGATGTGAAGTGAATCTGCTGTTGGATCGAAGCCTGTGTAAAGCGTCGTCGGATTCTCGAGTAATGTTTTCAGCCCTTCTTCATCTGTCATTTGGTTAATTAACCCGCGAAATTCTAAATCCTCTAATAACGTCATTGTTTCTCCTCCTAAAGTTCACTATTAACAAAAAAAACCGTCCCTTCGTCTAAAACGAAGGGACGGAATATTCCGTGGTACCACCCTAATTGTCCTTTTGTGTAAAAGGACCACTTGGTTCGTCGATAACGGGACGGACCGCTTGATTTCTCAAGAAACTCCTGGAAGCGTAATTCATAAGTTCACTGTGTCCTAGTTCGCAGCACCACTAGGTCTCTGTCACAGGGAGTGACTTACTACTATATTCCGATCATGGTTTAGCGCAATATACGAAAATAAGATGGTTTCATGATACGTCGAAGGCGAATCCGCTGTCAAGTCCGATTTCATTAGTAGATTTATGGTATAATACGTCTATCTGTGATTTAATATTAATTTACACCTAAGTTTAAGATGCAAAGGAGATCATTTATGCGCGAGAACTGGTTCAAGTTTTGGAATCATCCCCGGACGAAAGCCGTTCGGCACTGGTCAAATATCACATATGATGTTTCATGGAACATCATTTTGTTCCTCATCATAGCTGTCTTACTCGTCGGTAGTTTTTCTGTTGGTGCAGCGGGCGGCTATTTCGCTTCGCTCGTCAAGGACACAAAAGCACCACCATTGACTGAGATGAAACAACAAGTCAACAGCTATGCCGTCACAAGCCAAATTTATTGGGGAAGTGGTGAAAAGCTGACGAACATCTCAACAGATGAAGAACGTCAGCCTGTCGATATCAAGAAGATTTCTCCTTACTTGATCGATGCGCTTTTATCAACGGAAGATGTAGACTTCTATCAACACGATGGTGTCGTTCCAAAAGCGACATTACGAGCAGTTCTACAAGAACTAACGAATTCTGCGTCGCGCACAGGCGGAAGTACGCTAACACAACAATTAATCAAAAACCAAATCTTGACGAACGAAGTATCATTCGAACGGAAAGCGAAAGAAATTCTTTTAGCATTGCGCCTTGAAAACGCGATGTCAAAAGATGAAATTTTACAAGCGTATTTGAATGTCGTCTCATTCGGTCGCAATTCACTCGGTCGTAATATCGCGGGGATCGAGGCTGCATCACAAGGAGTTTTCAACAAATCCGCGAAAAAACTGACGTTACCACAAGCAGCTTTTCTCGCTGGGATTCCTAAAAACCCTTATTACTACACCCCTTACCTTCAAGGTGGCGTCGTCAAAAAGGACTTGACGCCAAGCGTCAACCGGATGAAAACAGTATTGAAGCGGATGTATGTCGCGAAAAACATCACGAAGGAACAGTACGAAAAAGCAATCAAGCATGATATTACGAAAGATTTCGCGAAACAATCAAAACGTTCTCGTGATACGTATCCGTATGTCTACGATTTAGCCGAACGTGAAGCGACGAAAATCATGACGAAGTATCTGATGAAACAAGATGGCGTGAAAGAAGATGAAGTGAAACCGTCTGAACTGGCAGAAGTGCGTGCCAACTATCAAGATCAAGCACTTGTTGCACTGCGCCAAGGCGGCTACAAAGTTCACTTGACACTTGATAAAAAAATTCATGAAGCGATGCAACAACCTGCGAAGAACAGTGCGAACTTCCCAGGAAGCATGCAATACAAACAAGTCGTCGATCCAAAAACGAAAAAAAGCGTTTCGAAACAGGATCCAGAAGAAACAGCAGCAGTCATGGTTCAAAATGAAACGGGACGTATCCTCGGATTCGTCGGCGGACGGTATATGGATGGAAAAGCTGACGATTTCAACCGGGCATTCCAAGCCAAACGTCAAATCGGGTCAACGGCAAAACCAATCCTCGTTTACTCGAACGGGATTGAAAATCGCTTGATCACACCAGGGTCTACCGTTAATGATGAAGAGTACTACTACCAGACTGTACCACGTCAACCTGGCGACCGTCCGATCAAGAACGAAGGTGGACGTTACCGTGGTAATGTAACGGTTCGTACGGCATTAGAACTATCATTGAACGTACCGGCCGTTAAGATTTACGAGAAGATGAACATGTCGAATTCGATTCAAAAACTCGTCGATATGGGAGTTGAAGTACCTGATGCGATCCGTTATGCCCCTTCTGCGGCACTCGGAACGATGGAAATCACACCTGTCGAACTCGCAGGTGCTTACGCGACACTTGCCAACTATGGTGAATTCGTCCAACCGTACATCATCTCGAAAATCACGAAAGACGGAAAAGATATCTATAAAGCAAAACCGAAGAAAAAACGGATCTATGAACCACGAACAGCTTACCTGACACTTGATATGATGCGTGGTGTCTTCACGAAAGGTACAGCGACGTTCGCTAAAGCTAGATTGAACGTACCGGGAGATTGGGCCGGTAAGACGGGTACGACCAACGATGTCAAAGACTCTTATCTTGTTGGTTCTACTCCTGGTGTAACCCTTGCCGTCTGGACAGGACACGACCAGAACAACTCACTCATCGGTCCGTCAACGTACTACCAACGTACGCAGACGCTCTGGTCACAGATGGCGAATGCATCGTATGGTGCGAACAGCAGTTACTTCAAATCTGGCGCCCGCTTCACGCAACCATCTTCTGTAACAGCAAATGACTTCCAAAACAGTGGTCGCTTCAAAGAAGAAGATAAGAAGAAAAAAGCCGAAGAAGCAAAGAAAAAAGCCGAAGCGAAGAAACAGAAAGAAGTAGAAGAAAAGAAAAAAGAGGCAGACGCACAGAAGAAAGAAGATCAACAAAAACAACAAGATCAAGCTAAAGAAAAAGCAGATGCTGAGGCAAAGAAAAAAGCAGCAGATGACGCAAAACGTGCTGCCGATGCAAAAGCTGAAGCTGATG